>NZ_JAUBQB010000035.1:0-63216 GCF_036701035.1 Microcoleus sp. Pol7_B2
AATGAATCCCAAACATCTCAAAAACTGGTTTGCTAATTGCTGCTACTGTACCTCATAACATCCGGAAGTGCTGTAACTTAGAGCGATCGGGTCTTGAATGCGAATTAAAGCAAGTCTTGCCAGCAGATTTCTGAGATAGTCGGCTACACAGAGGTTAGTGGCTGCGTGGGGAGGATTTTTTGCACTTATTGAGATAATTTGCCCGTCAATTAATTCGACTCGTTCATCGGGATTGAGAATGCCTGTTTCGGTCATGCGGCGATATTCCTCTACAGTCCACAAGCGTAAATCTGTTACAGTCATGGCACAATTTCCTGGGGCGATATTATCTCTTATCAATTCACATTCTAGTTTTTATTGAATTACTCGGTCAACAATCTAGATTTAGCTGTAATTGATCCCACACACCACAAAATAGCATTGATAATTTCCGATCGCTGAATATCTTCTGCGTCTAAAAAACTTGCAAACTCTTCCTCAATATTCAAATGGTCTGCAAAATCATAAAGTATGCCCTTGTATTCAGTTGGCATCGGTATTAAAGTAGCTTTCACTAAATCAAAAAGCGCGTTCAAACAGTTGAGGATAGTAGCTGACTCGTCAAAATCTTCGGCATCGAGCAAGTACAGCGTTTCTGCAATGTCGCAAATAGCGTCTATTTGTGTGGGTGGCTTTCCCACTTCACTGACATCGATATTGCACAATTGGAGAGCGTTAATCGCTAGTTCTGGACGGGTAAAAAATACAAGTTGACCGCCGGCTACTAAGGGCGGCTCTTGTTCTCCATAGACAATTAGAGTATATAGATTTGGTGTTTCGGTGCCGGGGTCGATCCGGAAACCAAACAGCCACAACAATTTTTCTGTATTGGGGTTTGCTGTTTGCAGTGTTGTTGGGAAAATTTTGGGTTCTGACATAAATTTTTAATCCTTATAATACGCTGTTAAACTCGGTTTATAGGCAAAATCTGGGTTTTAGTGATAAATCTATAAATAAACCGGGTTGATCAAGGTAAGAAGGCGTAACTTTTGTTTATAAATTTTGCTGGATTATGTCGCAGCACTCAGCGACAGTTGCTCTTTTTTCCATTGCTGCTACTAGGGCTTCGTAAGCTGATTTGTGGCTTTCGATCAGGTTTTTTGCTCGCAGCAAACCCCAGTTTTGTTTGAGTTGAATTTCGGAACTGGGACGGCGCAGTTGTGTTAAAATTGCACTAATTTTTGTGCGGTCTTCTGCTCCTCCTTCTGCACTGCCGTAAACAAATTTTTCGGCGACTATTCCGGCCATCCACACTGTGCAGTATTGGTCTAAAAGTTGGGCAGAAAGAGTGCCACTTTGGAGTTGAGATGCTAATTGTTCGTCTTCAAATCGCACGCCGCCTTGGGCTGTTTGACCTTGTTTAAATGCTTCCCAAGCGTTGAGTGCGTAGCTGGTTACGGGAATTCCCAACAGGTACGCGACTAAGAAGTGTCCGGCTTCGTGGTGAAGAATACGATCGCGCTTTTGTTTGGAAGTTCCCCCCAGCCAATCTAATAAAATAGTACCGCCTTGACCTTGCCACTGGAAACTGTCAAGGGTAGCTAGCCCCAAGAGGCAAAAAGTGGCGATCGCAGGTACGGCTTCTGGCAAGTTGAATAGGGGGCCCAACAATATTGAAACGGTGATGGCAAAGATAGAAATAGCGATAATATTCAAAGAAGTGTCTTTCATAATGGGGAATTGGTAACTGGGAATTGGTAATGGGGAATTTGTAATAGAGAATTGATAATGGGAATTGGTTTTAGAGGTAAACTCAGGTACGATCGCGCGATCGGTTTGGCAGCGTCGGGTCGATCTCCGCGCCCCCGACTTCCGACAAAAACTCCACCTTCCAGTTTGACTGAAAAATGTCGCTCCCAAGCCACCGATCTTAAAAAGATATTAAAATAAATCAAAGTCAAGTAAAAGTGTTAGTGGAATCCTTCATGTCAGTTTTGGCAGCGATCGCAGTTTTAGGTATCTTGATTGTCGTTCACGAACTCGGCCACTTCCTGGCGGCGAGACTTCAACACATCCACGTCAACCGGTTCTCTATCGGTTTCGGGCCTATCCTCTGGAAGTACCAAGGTCCGGAAACTGAATATGCCCTCCGCGCCTTTCCCCTGGGAGGTTTCGTGGGTTTCCCGGACGACGATCCAGACAGTACAATTCCCCCAAATGACCCCAATTTGCTCAAAAATCGCCCCGTGCTCGATCGGGCGATCGTCATTAGTGCAGGGGTAATTGCCAACTTAATTTTTGCTTATTTCCTGCTGGTGGTGCAATTGACAACTGTCGGCGCTGCAGAAATGAACTACCTACCGGGAGTTAAAGTCCCGGAAGTCGCCGCAGAAGTCAGTTCGGCGGCGAAACAAGCGGGAATTCGATCGGGCGACGTTGTTCTGTCTGTTGACGGCAAGGAATTGGGCGCTTCCCGCGAAGCAATCAAATTATTGGTCACTGAAATCCAAGATCATCCCAACCAACCCCTAGCGTTGGAAATTCAGCGCCAAGAACAAAAATTTGTGGTGACAGTAACTCCTGAAGAGTCGCCCGACGGCAAAGGTCGCATTGGCGTGCAGCTAACTTCTAACGGCACTGTGGTGCGGCAGAGGGCAGGAATTGTAGAGGCGTTTAGCAAGGCAGCCAAAGAATTTGAGCGGATTGTGCTGCTGACTGTTCAAGGTTTTGGGCAGTTACTTAGCAATTTCAGCCAAACTGCCGACAAGTTGTCAGGGCCGGTGGCGATTGTGGCGATTGGTGCAGGGATTGCCAAATCGGATGCTGCTAGTTTGTTTCAGTATGCTGTGCTAATTAGCATCAATTTGGCTGTGATTAATATCTTGCCTTTACCTGCTTTGGACGGCGGCCAGCTAGCTTTTTTGTTAATCGAAGGACTCCGGGGTAAACCTTTACCGAACCGGATTCAGGAAAATGTGATGCAGACGGGTTTGGTGTTGTTGCTGGGTTTGGGAATTTTCTTGATTATTCGGGATACAGCTAATTTGGCTGGGATAGATTTTCGATTTTTGAGGCAATAGTAAATGAAGAAAGAGGGAAGAGGTAAGAAGGAAGAAGGAAGAATTATGTCTGATTTTCCGTTGGCCTATTTTCCTATTTTTCCCTCTACTTTTTTTCCTACGCAAGCGAGGCAGAGCCTCTGGTTATGGGTTCCCCGGTCGTGCCTGGGAACCAGTTAAAAACAAATAACTAATGACTAATGACTAATAAATAATGACTAATGACTAATGACTAATGACTAATGACTAAAAAGTTAAGTTTAAAACAACGCTCGCTCGAAATTCTGATTCGCCTCAAACGCCTCTATCCCGAAGCTCCTTGTACTCTCAACTACGAAACTCCCGTGCAGTTGCTGGTGGCGACGATTCTCTCGGCTCAGTGTACGGACGATCGAGTAAATCTGGTAACGCCGGCTTTGTTTGAGCGTTTTCCCGATGCGGTTGCTTTGGCAAATGCTGATATAGAAGAACTCGAAAGTCTCGTGCGATCGACTGGTTTCTACCGCAATAAGTCTAAAAATATTAAAGGTGCTTGTCAGGCGATCGTCAATAAATTTAACAATCAAGTGCCGCAGCGGATGGAACTGTTGCTAGAATTGCCCGGAGTTGCCCGCAAAACGGCTAATGTCGTTCTCGCTCACGCTTTTGGTATTAATATGGGCGTGACGGTAGACACTCACGTCAAACGTTTGACTCAGCGGTTGGGATTGACCGAACATACCGATCCTACAAGGATCGAGCGGGATTTGATGATATTGTTGCCGCAGCCGGATTGGGAAAATTGGTCGATTCGGTTGGTTTATCACGGCAGGGCGGTTTGTAATGCGAGAAATCCGGTTTGCAATATTTGCGAACTTGCAGATTTGTGCCCTTCTGCTAATATTTCCTAGGGTGCGTCAGCTCGAATTAGAGCAACTGTCGATCGCACAATATGAACTTACGGACTCTACAAATCAGATCAGTTGTTGTGTGTAAATAAAAATATTTAAAACTAAAGTTATCCAAAAAGACAAAAATATAGTAAAATAGTAGATTGTGATTTATCTAAGGATATCAACAGATTATGGCTAAGAAGAGCATGGTCGAGCGCGAGAAAAAGCGCCAGAGACTCGTAGACAAGTATGCCGACAAGCGGGAAGACCTGAAAGACCAGTTTGACCAAGCAAACAATCAGATGGACAAAATGGCGATTCACCGCCAACTGCAACAGCTACCCCGCAGCAGTTCGCGGACTCGCTTGCGGAACCGCTGCTGGGCAACTGGACGGCCCAGAGGTTACTATCGTGACTTCGGACTGTCTCGCAACATGATGCGAGAAATGGCTCACGAAGGTCTTTTGCCCGGTGTTGTGAAGTCTAGCTGGTAGCAGGAAGGAAGAAGGAAGAAGGGAGAAGGAAGAAGGAAGAAGGAAGAAAGAAGGAAAAAACTCACAATTAATCGGCAGGATTAGGTTTGGGGTTGATTTTTGTTTCAGACTTATGAGTTAAATTTTCCTCCTTCTTGCTTCACTGGCCGCAGCATTTATCGATGCCGAGACTTTCGAGTAACAAGTCGCTGACGGCATTGGCGATCGCAAATTCGCCGTAGAAGCTTTTAGAAAAATCATAGGCCTGCATTTCGGTGACGATCGCAATTACGAGGCTGCCCAAGTCGTTTTCGCCTTCCATGCGCTGGCGGACATAGATTTGGGCAGCTCTTTTAGCTATTTGCTGGTTGGCTGCTTCTGGGATAAACTCGGAGTCTAGCCATGCCAGCAGCGTTTGTTGGAGCCATTGGCCTTCTTGTTCGGGGTTTTTGGCGGGGGGTAAGGTAATAGGTTCAATGATTTCAGACATGATTATTCCTAATTGCTAATGTTGACTTTGAAAAGTTAACTGAGAAATGACAACTGATAAATATATGCAATATGATATACCGACAATTATACAAGGATACGCGCAAGGCTATTTCTTGATGGCCAATGAGGGCGAGGAAAGTTTGGGGTGGTATTCGAGCCGGCAGCGGGCGCTGATTCCCCTGGATGAAAGATTTACCTATCCGAAATCCCTGCGTCGCCAAATCAATCAAAATCGATTTTCAGTGGCTGTAAACCGCGATTTTGGGGCGGTGGTTGAGGGTTGTGCCGATCGCGAAACGACTTGGATTTCTAAGGAGCTCAAGAAGATTTACTGGGGTTTGTATGAGGCCGGTTGGGCTTACAGCTTCGAGACTTGGTGCGGCGACGAATTGGCGGGCGGTATTCTCGGATTGTCGATCGGCGGTGCGTTTATTGGGGAGTCGATGTTTTACCGAATTCCCGAGGGTTCTAAGGTGGCGATGGTGAAGTTGGTGGAGAGATTGCGCGATCGATCTTATCTGATGTTCGACGCTCAAATGAACAATCCGCATTTGGAAAGATTCGGCGCTTATACTGTTAAAGAAAAACTGTACAACACTCTTTTGCAAGCAGCTTTGAAGCGCCGCTGTTCCCTATTTTGAAAGCTTTGAGCTAATACTGAAAGGCCGGCAGGGAATGAATTCCACGGGGCTTTTAGCTAAAGTCCTCGCTATGAGGACTAAATGAGTTCTTCAGTCCTCTTGAGAGGACTTTAGCTTTGAGGCAGGGAATTCATTCCCTGCCGGACTGCCGGACTCAACGAAAGACCGTTAAATTGACACTAATGGGCATTGTCATGTCCTTGCCCCTAGCTAAAATTTTCAGCCCCGCTATAATGTTTCTCAAGTATACAAATCGAGCAAAAAGCAATGGTAGATCCAGTCAGCGCGGGTTTGGGTTTGGGTTGGTTATTGGTCGGCCCTATTTTGCAAGACTTGGCTAAAGCAGCTTTAGACGACTACGTTAAAGATTTTTTTAAAGACTGCATTAAAGATGTTGAAGGACTTGCTAAAAAGCCCTTCGCTCAAAATGCTGTTCGCGAAGCCATTAAATATTTTACTCAATGCTTCGAGCAGGAATTGCAGCGATCGCAGTTAGATAAAAAACAGATTCAGCAATATCTGCAACCTTTAAAACAATTTATTAAACAACCTCCAGTGCGGCAAGTTTTGGGAAGTGCATTTCAAGGGAATTGTCGGGTTTTAAATACTGCTATCTTAGCTCAGTATTGGCAAACTTTGACCTTACAACATCCGGTACGACAGCATTTGCCCACGTTTACTCGGATCCTACCTTCTCATCTTCTTAAGGGGCAACAAACTGCCTCGGTTCCCGATGCGTTTAGTTGGGAACGAGTGGCAGAAAACTATCTGGCAAGTGTTAAATTAATTATACAGCAAAATGCGGAACTACGAGAAATTGTGAATGCTCAAATTTTCGACGGTATCTTGGGACGTTTGACAGATAGTAGCCCAATTCCGGCTGATTTTAAATTAGAAAGTTATCAAGAAGGACTGCGAGAACAATATGAATATTTGGATTTAGGTAATTTAGATACTAGGTCTGGAGAGTACGAACGACAACTGACTGTTAAAGAAATATTTATTCCCCAAAATGCGCGCTCGTGTCAGGAATATTTGCCGAAAGATTATGAATTACCCAAGGAGATTCAAAAGCTATTGCGGGAACGGGGAGACATTGCCGCCGAAGTCCGTCCCGAAGATTTGGAACGCTACCAGCAAGCTTACACTCAACAGCAAGCTGACTCGGTTTTGAAAGTAATTGATGATGTCAATTACCCTTATCTAGTGATTCTCGGCGATCCGGGTTCAGGCAAATCAACGCTCTTAAAATACCTGGCGCTTCAGTGGGCAAAACTGTCTCCAAATCAGTTGTCATCTCAACCGATTCACTTACTGATTGAATTGCGAAAGTACAACCGCAGTAGAGATGAAAAAGAGTGCAATAATTTTCTAGAATTTATGGAGCGCGGTTCTAGTTGGATCGGGCATTTAAACAAATCTATTTTGCACGAATGGCTGCAAGCTGGCCACGCTGTCGTCATGTTTGACGGGCTAGATGAAGTCTTTGAGGTGCCAAAACGCAAGGGTATTGTTGCCCAAATTCATAACTTCACTCAAACCTATCCAACCGTGAAAGTGATTGTCACTTCTCGCGTGATTGGCTACAAGCCGCAACCGCTAAAAAATGCCGAATTTCATCACTTCATGCTGCAAGATTTTGAACCGGAACAAATTAAAGGTTTTATCAATAAGTGGCACGACTTGACCTTTACAGACCGCTTGAAAAAAGCTGCAAGTTTAGAACGATTGAATAAAGCCATTGGGGAATCGAGGGCGATTCAAGAGTTAGCTGGAAATCCGCTGTTGCTGACGATGATGGCAATTCTGAATCGCAATCAAAAGTTACCGCGCTTTCGAGCTAAACTCTATGAAGAAGCTTCAAAAGTGCTGCTGCATAAATGGGATTTTGAGGTAAAAGAAGAGCTAAAAAATGACAAAATTGATCCTAGTTCAATAATAGATGAAGAAGTCAAACAAAGTATCTGCAGGCAAATTGCCTACAAAATGCAGTCGAGTGAGAAAGGATTAGCCGGAAATATTATTAGTCGCGATGATTTGCGGCGAACTATAGCGGAATCTTTGAGCGGGTTGATGGGAATTGAGCCAACTACTTGTGCGAAGTTGATGGTAGATCAACTGCGGGAGCGCAATTTTATTTTGTGCTTCTTGGGTGGATACAATGAGGATTATTATGCTTTTGTCCATCGCACCTTTTTGGAATATTTTTGTGCTTGGGAGTTTGTGTGGCAATTTAAGGAACTAAAAACGCTTGAATTAGATGATTTGATTCAAATTTTTCGGCAACACTGGCGAGATGAGTCTTGGCATGAAGTGTTGCGTTTAATGGCGGGAATGCTGGATGCTAAATTTACAGGTGACATCCTGGAATATCTGATTGGTGAAAATGGGAAAGCAGACAAGTTTAGCAATCTGTTTTTGGCGGCGCAGTGTGTTTCCGAAGTCAAGAATAGAAATGATATTGCTGTTATTGCTAGTCAATTGCGCGATCGAGTTAAAGAGTTAACTAAATACCGAAATATCACTGTTTCTACATCTGTAGAATATCACAGCCTAGTTTTTCAAATTCGCGGACAAGCAGTAGCAGCAGTTGCAGCCACTTGGAAAGATGACCCAGAAACCTTACCTTGGCTCAAACAACTGGCTCAATCAGACGATAATTGGGATGTGCGAGCTTCAGCAGTACAAGAATTAGCACAAGGGTGGAAAGATGACCCAGAAACCTTACCTTGGCTCAAACAACAGGCTCAATCAAACGATGAGGACTATGTGCGACAAGCAGCAGTACAAGAATTAGCACGGGGGTGGAAAGATGACCCAGAAACCTTACCTTGGCTCAAACAATTGGCTCAACCAGACGATGATTTGGAGGTGCGATATACAGCAGTACAAGAATTAGCACGGGGGTGGAAAGATGACCCAGAAACCTTACCTTGGCTCAAACAACTGGCTCAATCAGACGATGAGTGGCTTGTGCGATCTTTAGCAGTACAAGAATTAGCACGAGGGTGGAAAGATGACCCGGAAACCTTACCCATTCTCAAACAACAGGCTCAATCAGACGATAATGAGGTTGTGCGAGCTTCAGCACTACAACAATTAGCACGGGGGTGGAAAAATGACCCAGAAACCTTATCCATTCTCAAACAACAGGCTCAATCAGACGATAATGAGGTTGTGCGAGCTTCAGCAGTACAAGAATTAGCACGGGGGTGGAAAGATGACCCAGAAACTTTACCTTGGCTCAAACAACTCGCTCAATCAAACGATAATTGGGATGTGCGACAAGCAGCTCTTGCAGCTATGATTGAGTTATATCCCGATCGCCCTGAAACTTTAGAACTTGTGCGCGATCGCGCTCAGAACGATCGCGACCAAAAACTCCGCGAATTTGCCCAGAAAAAATTGCCCCAATTAGAACGCGAATGAGCGATATATTCGATCGCCGATCGCCATTTTTTCTAATTTTAGGAGGCGTTGGGTGGGGGCGGGTTTATGATATTATGGGTTTTAAACATAGATAGTTGGTAAAACCAGCCCAGACAAAATTATCAATTACCAATGATAAATTGCGGATTGAACAATATCTATGTAGAGGCGAGTTTCACCAACAATAATTGCCTAAAACCAATATTCTGGTAAACCCGCCCCCACCCGATGACAAATTAAAAGGTACATTGCTATGCGCTCCAGATAGCATTTAAGCCGGAATAAATGCTAAGAAACCCGGTCGATCGTAGAAATCTGGTTTCTGGGAATTGGGGTTATTTATGCTTTTAGGACTTACGCATCAAGACCAAAAAAACCGGGTTTTTTGCGGTTTGGCCGACTGTAACGAAGTATGCTGGTAAAAACCCGGTTTGTGACCACCCGTGCGTAAGTCTTATTTTTTTCAGGGCGAACGGGGATATTTGGTCGATCGCCCCCAGCTAAAATTACATATACTACAATATATAATACAGAGATTTGAGCCAAAATCCTTGGAGCTCAGAAAAATCAGAATCGAAGCCCCTTGAATGTGTAAAAATACTGAAGCAAACATTACTAAACCCTGCACGGAGCAATTGTTGTGGATTCCAGATATAACCCCCAATCCATAGAAGAAAAATGGCAGCAGACATGGGCTGAGCAAAACTTAGACCAGATGCCAGAAGATACGCAAAAGCCTAAATTTTATGCCTTATCCATGTTCCCCTACCCGTCGGGAAACCTGCACATGGGCCACGTCCGCAACTACACAATCATCGATGTAATTGCCAGACTCAAGCGAATGCAAGGCTATCGGGTATTGAATCCGATGGGATGGGATGCTTTTGGTTTGCCCGCAGAAAATGCAGCTATCGAGCGAGGAATTCCCCCTGCACAATGGACTTATCAAAACATTGCCCAAATGAAAGGCTTATTTCGCCGCCTGGGTATTTCTTTTGACTGGACAAAAGAAGTTACAACTTGTTCTCCCGATTATTATCGGTGGACTCAATGGATTTTCTTGCAATTTTTAGAAGCCGGATTAGCTTATCAAAAAGAAGCCGCAGTTAATTGGGACCCTATAGACCAAACAGTCTTAGCAAACGAACAAGTAGATAACGAAGGTCGTTCCTGGCGTTCCGGTGCCAAAGTCGAGCGCAAATTATTGCGGCAGTGGTTCCTCAAAATTACCGATTACGCCGAACAGTTATTAAACGACTTAGACAAATTGCCAGATTGGCCAGAAAGAGTCAAATTAATGCAAGCCAACTGGATCGGAAAATCAGTCGGCGCTTACTTAGAATTTCCGATTGTCGGAATGGATGAAAAAATCGCCGTTTTCACCACACGTCCCGATACAGTTTACGGCGTCAGTTACGTTGTTTTAGCACCGGAACATCCACTAACTCAGCGGGTGACAACCGAAGATAGAAAAACCGCCGTAGAAACCTTCATCAAAGAAGTCGCCGCCCAAAGCGAGATCGATCGCACAGCCGAAGACAAACCAAAGCGCGGCATCCCCACAGGCGGCAAAGCAATCAATCCTTTCAACGGCGAAGAAATTCCCATTTGGATAGCCGATTATGTGCTGTACGAATACGGCACCGGCGCAGTCATGGGAGTACCCGCCCACGACACGCGAGATTTCAAATTTGCCAATCAATATCAACTGCCAATTAAAGTAGTAATTGTTGATGATGATGAAGTTCCGCTGACGGAAGCTTACACAGAACCAGGAATTATGATTAATTCCGAAAGCTTCAACGGCATGGATTCAATTAAAGGCAAAGCAGCAATTATTCACCATGCCGAAAATGCAGGTTATGGCAAAGCCCGAATCCAATACCGCTTGAGAGATTGGTTGATTTCTAGACAGCGTTATTGGGGCGCTCCGATTCCCGTAATTCACTGTCCCACCTGCGGCACAGTACCCGTACCCCAATCGGATTTGCCCGTATTGTTGCCGGAAAATGTAGAATTTACGGGCAAAGGTTCGCCATTGGCAAAGATGGAAGAATGGGTAAACGTTCCTTGTCCGAGTTGTGGCACTCCCGCGAAGCGAGAAACAGATACGATGGATACTTTTATCGATTCTTCGTGGTATTTCTTGCGCTACCCCGATGCTCAAAATCAAGAGCAAGTCTTCGACACGGCGAAGACCAACGATTGGATGCCCGTAGACCAATATGTGGGCGGCATCGAACACGCAATCTTGCACTTACTGTATTCCCGGTTCTTTACCAAGGTTTTGCGCGATCGGGGTTTAATCAATTGTGACGAACCATTTAAACGCCTGTTAACTCAAGGCATGGTGCAAGCAATGGCATACAAAAATCCTGTTACTGGCAAATACGTTCCCCCAGCAGATATAGACCCCGCAAATCCAAAAGATCCTGAAACTGGTGAAGCTTTAGAAGTCTTCTATGAGAAGATGTCAAAATCCAAATATAACGGCGTTGACCCCTTGCAAGTTATGGGAAAATATGGGGTAGATACGGCGCGGATGTTTATTTTATTCAAAGCACCGCCAGAGAAAGATTTGGAGTGGGATGACGCTGATGTAGAAGGGCAATTTCGCTTTTTAAATCGCGTTTGGCGCGTGGTGACAGAGTTTGCTGCACGCCCCCCGGCGACCCCCGGTCAAGGGGTAGAAAATGCTGAATTAAGTAAAATTGAGAAGGATTTACGGCGGGCAATTCACACTGCAATTAAGGCAGTTAGCGAAGATTTGGAGGGCGATTATCAGTTCAACACTGCTGTTTCTGAAATGATGAAACTCAGCAATGCTTTGAATGATGCTAAGTGTAAAGACTCGCCAATTTATGCCGAAGGAATCAACACTTTGATTCGCTTGTTAGCGCCTTTTGCACCGCACATTGCTGATGAATTGTGGCACAATACTGGTAACAGTGAATCGGTGCATACGCAAACTTGGCCGACTGTCGATCCATCTGCATTAGTTACCGATGAAATTACGCTGGTAATTCAAGTTATGGGCAAGACTCGCGGCACAATTCAAGTGCCTTCTGGTGCTGATAAAGCTGCTTTGGAAAAGTTTGCTCGCGAGTCGGAATTGGCTAAGCGTCACCTGGAAGGTAAGGAGATTAAAAAGGTAATTGTGGTGCCTGGAAAGTTAGTTAATTTCGTGGTAGCTTGAGTGTAAAAATCGCTACCTGTAAGCAACTTATCGTTTAAACACAAACACAACCTAATCCCCTTTAAACACTATCGGGCAACTATTATTTACTGTAAGAGTAGACAAGTTGCCCTTTTTTTACTAGCTTTAAGGGAATTTTAGGATTGTTTAGGGGCTCGTTTCTTAGCCTCACTTTTTCTTCCCATTCTTTAAATTTAGGTTCCAGCATTTCAGGTGTAAGTTTATAAATCTCTTTGAGAGTTATGCCTTCATACAGTCCAATATACCAAGCTTCTACTCTGCGATATTTGTCAAGTATAATTTCATTCAAATGATGGTGAGTAGTCACCCCACCACTTCTATTGAGAGCAATATTGATTGTTTTAAGTTCGTATTCTTTTCCTTCAGCATCAATAGCATCGTTTCCTTCACGTCCAGGTGATATCCGCAGCCCTAAAAGGATTAATAACTGTAAAGTCTTTCCCCCGTTATCTTGAAAAATATCCGCAATACCATATTCACTAGCCAGATTTTGCAATTCTTGGATGCTTTTCATAGCATTTTCTAGCCGTTTAGCATCTGAAATGCGTTCTGCTTCCGTGGTAACAGCCTCTTCAACAGGCTCTACAACTGACGGAGAAACAGGTTCAGCTATTAGGGTGCTAATGAGAGCTGTACTCTCGCCACTTTGGCTAAAACTGATTAAATAAGTAGCGGGTACATCGAGCGCTTCAGCTAGAGCGAAAATAACTTCAAAGGATGGCGATCTTTCACCGCGTTCCAATAAGCTGATATAGTCAGTAGTCTTGTCTATGAGTTCTGCTAACTCGTCCTGTGTCATCCTTTTTTCTCTGCGTAACTGACTTACCTTGGCCGCAAATTGTTGTCTGGCTTCTTTGTAATTCATACCCCTCACAATTGATAAAAACGAACTGAAAGTTCGCTTTGTGAATGGTACGAAGAATTTATACACAAAACAACGTACTGACAGTACGGATTTAATCAGACTGAGAGTACGGATTTTGATATAATGACAGTAGGCTGTGTCTGTTGTACCTTAAACTAATCTAAATTAAGCATGAGTAACATTTTGCCTGCCCCAATTTACACCACCCAATACGGTCAATCTTATTTGGGAGATTCTCTTCATCTCCTGAATAGTCTTGCTAACAATTCTGTAGATTTGGTGATTACATCCCCTCCTTTTGCATTGCAACGCCAAAAGAGTTATGGAAATGAAGATCAAGATTTATATGTTGATTGGCTGCTGGGCTTTGCTCCGGAAATTAAAAGAGTTCTTAAGGATACTGGAAGTTTTGTTATAGACCTTGGAGGTGCTTATCAAAAAGGAATACCTGTACGCTCACTGTATAATTACCGCGTACTTATTAGGTTATGTGACGAATATGAATTTAAACTTGCTCAAGAATTTTTCTGGTTTAATCCTTCAAAACTTCCATCTCCTATAGAGTGGGTGAATAAAAAGAAAATCCGGGCTAAAGATTCTGTGAATACTGTTTGGTGGCTTTCCAAAACGAATCAGCCTCAAGCGAATATTAGTAAAGTCAAAGTAGAGTATTCTGAGAGAATGAAAAAACTTTTGAAAAATGCTGATGAATTTTACACGCCCAAAGAACGTCCTTCCGGTCACAATATTAGCGATCGATTTGCCAAAGATAATGGAGGTGCTATTCCATCTAATTTGCTAGAGATTTCTAATTCGGAAAGTAATTCTCAATACTTACGTTGGTGCAAAGAGTTTAATGTTAAGGCGCATCCGGCACGTTTTCCCCAAAGATTACCGTCATTTTTTATAAATTTTCTTACTGAGCCGGGAGACATGGTAGTAGATATTTTTTCTGGTTCTAATACTACGGGTCATGCAGCCGAAGAATTATCAAGAAACTGGATAAGTTTTGAAAAGGAAAAACAATATGTTGCTGCATCAATATTTAGATTTTTGCCTCAAGAATATTTTGGGCAAGCGGATACAATATACAACCAATTGTTAACTGAGGAAGCATCAGGATTGATTTTACCTCAAAATAGGCTACTTTTTGAAGTTAATAATTATTGTTTTTAATTGGGCTAAATAGTCAAAATTTTCTTTCAGATATGAAACTGTCTCTTGAAATCGCTTCTACACGCACAAATTCCCCGCAGAGAGCGACTGAAATAGATGATTTTAATTGTTAATTTCAAAAAGCAATTGCACGATCGCTCCGCATTCCAATTTTAAGACAGATTGAGCGCTGCCGCCATGAACGGCAACTTCTACCCAACCGTCAGAACCAGTTATGGCAATTAAATCGCCCGGTTCGCTGTCGCTGTAGGTTTTACCGCTGGGGATGCGAATTGCATCAGAACTATTGCTAATTGTTACTGACCAATTGTTACCTATAATGCAATTATTCGGGATATTAGTAATGAGATTGCCGAAGCGATCGACATATTGAACACACCCTTCTATACCTGTGGCTGTAACGGCACAATTTGGTATCTCTAACTGCACTAAACTTGCAGGGTCGAGATCCTCCCCCAACTCTTCCAAAGCCACCCCGTTGGCCAAGTGAGCAGCCGCAGCAGCGAAAATATCGCGACCGTGAAAAGTGCTGCTGGGTTGAGGTGTGCGCCAGTATTGCGAATTCGTGAGTTCGACACAGGCGATCGCACTTTCCCGACTTAACACCCCGCTAAACAACCCGTTATCCGGGCCGACAAGAAAGCAATTAGCACATTTAATCGCAACCCCACGTCTCTTGCTTCCCACCCCCGGATCGACGACAGCAACGTGTACGGTTTCCGGCGGAAAATAAGCAAAAGCAGTCATCAAACAAAACCTCGCCGCCGCAATATTTTGAGAGGGTATTTGGTGTGTAATGTCAATGACTTTTAACTGCGGGTTAATTTGGGCGATCGCACCTTTCATCACTCCCACATAAACATCGCTTAATCCAAAATCCGTCAGCAGAGTTATAATTCTATTTTTAGACATATATCCACAGGTAAGAATATGGTAGCGCAGTGGGAAAACTTTCTGCAAAATCTGGGAGAATGGCACGGTTCTTTTACCCAGTTATCGCCGCGAGGAGAGGTACTTCAAGATACTCCTAGCATTATTTCGCTCGAAGGTTTCAATGACAACAAAAATGTGCGATTGAAACTCCGTCGGTTTTCCCCAAATCCTAGCGGTGTCGGCGAACCAGAAGTGAGCGAACTTGTTAGGGAATATCACGGTTTGGGACGGGATATCCTATTTTTTGAGAATGGAGCTTTTTCTCAGGGTACTATTCAACTAGCGCCTTATTCTGAGTCTGGTGGCGAGTTTGGTTTTATCTACAATTATCGCCGGTTGCGCTTCGTTCAGCTATACAATACCGACGGCAATTTATCAAACCTTACCTTAATTCGGGAAAAACAGCCGGATAAAAATGTCCCCGAACGTCCGCCTTTAACTGTTGAGGCTTTGCTGGGAGAATGGCAGGGCGAGGCGGTGACAATGTATCCTGATTCGCGTTCTCCAGACTTTTATTCTACCAAACTGCAATTGCATTTGGAAAATAGCGATCGCCTAGTACACCAAATCACTTTTGGCAGTAATGCTAGTGTTATCAGTTCTAGCGCCCGCATTGACGGTTCAGTTCTGCACTTTAACGAAGGTGCTTCGCCGGTGCAAGTTGTACTGCTTCCTGACGGAGGTTCTTGCACTTTACCTGTCAAGATTGAACCCAGAAAACCTCTATTTTTCGAGGCAGGTTGGTTGGTAGAACCTGACTTGCGGTTTCGGATGATTCGCAGTTACAACGAGCGGGGTGAATGGGTAAGTTTGACTTTAGTTACTGAACGCAAAGTTAGTCATTGATTAATATGAGCTGGTGCACACACTCTTTAATTTCCACCCATAATCTACATAAACCCGCCCCCATTTAGGGCGGACAAAAGTTTATGTATCTGCGACTTTTATTCGCCGGACTTTGTTTCCTGGGTTTGCGATTGAATCACCGCACTCCAGTCATCATTGTTAACAGCAGCTTCCAAATCCTTAGCGCGTTCGCCGTCACTTTGGACTGCGGTTTCTAACTCTTTGCTAAGAGTAGAATCTGCCATTGCTTTGCGTAATTTTAGCTTCTTTTCCTCATAAGCTTTTTGTTCTTCCGCAGACATAGCAGCGCGGGCTGCTTGGCCTACTGTACTCGCCCACATTTCGCTGTCAGCACCGTTTCCAGGCGGAATGCTGCCAATTTCTGCTATCCAAGCATCCCGCAAACTTTCCATTTCTTCCCGCTTCGGGAATTTGAAAGTTTGCACGCGCAGGAAAGCACAATTTCCTGCGCCATTTTGGGCGATGTGACCGTTGATTGAAAGCAGGATATTTCGCGAATAACCGATAAACTGAGTGTTGCGGGCAGTGTCCATTACAGCGTAAACGCCGGCGACTTTCGCGTTAGTTGCCAAATCGCGCCATGTATCGATCGACATTACTTGCGTGCCGTCATTTTCTAATTCAGAAATAGCGGCTGCTGCGCTGTGTTCTGAGTCGGAACTGTATAAAAAGTTGTGCAGTCCTTCATGGGCGACTGGTACGTTTTGATGTTCAATTGCTACGTCTCTATCGGCATTCACTTGATTAGCTTCCATAAAACCCAATTCCTCAAAAAATGTCAACTTTACTCATTAAATCCCACTTTCAGGGGCGGGCTTTCCGGCCCACCCCACAATAAAGTTCTGTTTGTGGAACAGGCCGAAAAGCCTGTTCTATTGTTTTTTTTGCCCTTATATACTTAACTTGCGGCAATTTGTTGCAATTCCTCGTCAGTCAATTTAACTTCCAGCGCCCCCACAGAGTCCTCAATACTCGATACTTTGGTCGCACCGGGAATCGGAACGATGCAGGGCGATTGAGCCATTAACCAAGCTAATACTATACAGTAAACTGAAACGTTTTTTTCTGCAGCTAATTTGGCGATCGCGGGTATATCTTGCAAGCTGGTGACCCGGCGGCTTCCTCCCAAAGGACTCCAGGGAAAAAATGTCAGTTTTTCGGTTTCGCAATATTCCAGCACGCCGTCTGATTCGGGCTGTCTGTGCCAAGGATTATATTGATTCTGAACAGAGACAATTTCTACTGTATCGCGGGCGCGTTTGATCTGTTCTACAGAAAAGTTGGACACTCCAATAAATCGAATCATTCCTGCTTCTACTGCTTCTTTTGCAGGTGCTAGGGCTGCTTCGATGGTATAAGCGGGATCGGGCGAGTGATATTGCCAAAGGTCGATCGGTTTCTGGCCGCCCAATGCTTCAAAACTTTCCCGAATTGTCTTGCGTAAATGATGGGGGTTGCCATTGCGCGTCCACGCACCTTGAGGCCGCATTAAGCCGCCTTTAGTGGCCACAGTAACGGCCCTAACATCTCCGCTGTACTGTTGCAAAGCTTTGGCAATGAGGTTCTCGTTGTGGTGTTTGTCGGATTCATCTTGGCAGTAGGAATCTGCGGTGTCAATTAGGGTGACACCCAAATCGAGGGCGCGGTGAATTACCGCAATTGATTGCGATTCTGGCGGCCGGCCGCTTAAGGACATTGGCATACCTCCAAGACCGATCGCGCTGATAGTAAAATTACTGTTACCCAGTTTTTTTCTTTTCATTGGTTTGGCTTCGCTTGCGTAGTTTATTTCCAGTTTACATTTCCAGGATAGGTTGAAATCTTACATTTTTTTACCTATCTAAGTAAATAGAAAAAATATTTTTTAGATAAGCTGTTTGGCCTTGAAAGTGTATATTTCAATTCCCTATTCCCCACGTGTCAAATCCTCTCCCTCTCAAACATAATAGACAATCTAGATGTGCAGCAGCTTACCTACCTACTTAACTAGCTGGAAGCGCTGGTGTAAAAGCGGAGTGCAAAGTGCCAGAAGTAGCGGGAGAAAAATAACAGCCCGATCGCCAATATTCCCGCCCCTGCGATCCAAACGATTTCACCTCTCCCCAGCATGGCTTCTGCAGGCACAGTCGTCAAGAAGGCAACGGGAACTACGAAAGTGAAGAAAAATCGATAAGCTGCGGGATAAGCTGCCATTGGAAACCTACCGGCTTCTAACAATCCTTCGAGAACTTCGGTAACATTGTAAATTTTGACAAACCAAATGCTGGTTGCCCCTAACATAAACCATATACTGTAAAGAGTAATAGTTCCGAATAATAGCGGTATTGCTGTTAAAAAATAGTTGCCGATTGCTACTCCCAATTTGTTAGCAGCATACAGCAGCAATACGGTGCCCAAGATTAAATCTGGGATTCCCCAAGGCGAAACTGTGTTTGCAGATAGCCAGAATTGGGAACTGATGGGTTTGAGGAGTACGAAATCGAGAGTACCTTGCTGCACTCGATCGACAATACGGCTGAGATTAGGTGCTAGAAACGTTGACGAAAACCCCTGCAAAATCGTGAAAATACCGAGTACAACTAAAGCCTCTTCCCATTTCCACCCAGAAAACGTGTAACCGGTACGGTAGAACAAAAACAGCCCAAACAAGCTGCCCGCAAGATTTCCGAGGCTGCTGATGGCCGCGAGGACAAAGTTGATTCGGTATTCTAGTTCCGCTGCGATCGCCGCACCCCAGAACAATTTCAGTACGTGCAAATATCGTCCCATGTTTGTCGCCATTTTTTGCCGTTGAAATATTTAGATTTCATCCTATTGTAAAGCTTGTGTGAAGTTAACTGCTGTACGGCTGCTTATTTCACTATAATTTTAAATTATTTAGACCGCTTATTTAAGTAGTTTTATTGACAGGCAGTATTAAGTTATTTAACAAATTTTAATCAAAAAGTACAATTATTAAATTAAATCAATCTTAAGCCCATATATTTGGGGAATTATTAAGCCTGGTTCATGTTTTTACACAAAGCATCGCTTGATTGATTAGAAATCATAATATGTTACAACTCTTAATAATATAAATATTTGACAAACATCTAGCCATACCTAAACGCAACACTTAGGATGGGGCATACGTATTCAAAAGCAATACGTAATCAGCAATGCGTAATTATACGTACAAAAGAGGGATCGAGAAATTGACCTAGCTAACAACACGTAAGGAAAAAAAGACATGGATGCTTTAACATTATCGAGACTGGGCGTCAAGCACACCAAAAGTGCAGTGGCCGAATCGCTGCGAATCAATACAGGATACGACGTGACAAGCCCCGTCACTTTTTACGGGATTGTCAACGAGCGCTGCAATGTAAAATGCCGGCAGTGCGAGTATTGGCGGCTCAAAGAATATAAAGACGAAATGACGATCGAAGAATGGCAAAATGCCCTCTTGAGCGTCAAAGAATTTGTGGGCGAATTTTCAATCAACTTTAGTGGCGGCGAACCTTATATTAAAAAAGGTTTTCTAGACTTGCTGGCCTTTGCAAATAAAAATGGCATTCACGCCGGCGTCACCACAAACGGCTATTGCATGACTAGGGAAAACGCAGCCAAAACTGTGGCCGCTCGTCCTTTTAATGTGAATATCTCAGTTGACGGGCCGAATGCAGAACTGCACGATTATTTGCGAGGTCAACCGGGATTATTTGATCGGCTTTCTAAAGGAATCGGTTATCTGCGCGAAGAACAAGAAAAACAGAACGTCCTGTTTCCGATCAACATCAAACCGACAATGAACCGACTCAATTTCCGCCACCTCCCGGAAATAGTCACCTGGGCTCAGGGAATTGGCGCGACGACGGTGAACTTCCAACCAGTCAACCGCTGGACGCCAGAAACATACGAGGAATTGTGGATTGAAAAAGAAGACATCGAGGAATTTGCACAAGTAATCGAACGCCTAATTGAAATGAAGAACAACGGTGCTCCGATTATGAACAGCGATGAAGTGTTGCGATTGATGATTCCTCACTTTGCCGAAGAAAAAGCTCCTGATTCAACTCGTCCTTGTCGCGTGGGACTCCGCAATTACTGGATTGATACGCGCGGCGATGTGAAATTGTGCGATGAGTTCCCGGTAATTGGTAATGTAAAAAATGCCAGCGCCCGCGAAATTTGGTACGGCGAAAAAGCTCAGGAAGTCCGTCGCGATACTTTGAATTGCGGCAAGCTTTGTCTGATTACTTGTGTCTCACAAAAGACTATTTTGGACAAGGTGAAAATGGGGATGAAGTTATTGAAAAATTGAGGTTTTAGCCGTCGTGTTAACATTGCTTGTTTTCATGGTTGGTGACCGGGTTTGAGCAGAAACCCGGTTTTTTGTTTGATTAATTGTATTCCCTTCGGTTTTGCTAAAGGACATGGCAATGCCGTTTATTTACGAATACAATGTTTTGTATCAGTCTTGGCTAAATATATTATTGCCCCTTAAACAATAACCGATTGGTTGACGATACCTTATGTCAAGAATATTATAAATCTGTTGGAGCTTTAAGTGGGTTATCAAACGAACTCAAATGAGGGACAATTATTAAAATTAAAAATTTTCCCCTATTCAATAAATTAAATTATTTCCTGTACTTGTAAAAAAATGGATATGTCGCAACTACGGACAAGAATCAATCTACAACAAGTGATGTACACAAAGTGTGTGCCATTCGTTGGAATAACAACTAATTTCAGAGAGCTCAAGCAATTAACAAGAATATAGTCTTGGCAGTGTCGTAAAGCTCGGATTAAAATAAATCATGTTGCTTCTTGCGCTTTACTCGTGTAGGCTTTGCGCTAACAAGTTTAGCCGGTCAATCGGGTCAAACAATTTATCAAATTAAACACTCTAGTGCTGTCAAGTTATTTAATTTGTTAACTAAAACGTCCCAATGCTCATATGTTTATTGTCTAATGGTTTGGTGCAGGGTGCGAGGCTCACTTGGGACAGTTGCGTAAGTCCTGAATAGGTTTGACGCGCTACTTATCGGGGTAAGGCGCCCACTGCAAACCTGCAATATAGATGTTCTGCCCAAGTCTTGAACAACTGTATGAAAAAAAACCCGCCTACGCGGGTTTTTTTTGTGTCGCAAGTGGTTTGAAACTGTCGGGATTTGCTCGCAGTTTGCTTAAAGCGATCGATAAACGCGATAGTTAATTTCAGGGAAAATATTATCAATCTCCTCAACCTTCTCCAACCAACCCGAATCAACTTTCCCTTCTTTCACTTCATCGTACAGCTTGTGAAAGCGCATTAAGTGCGATCGAGTCCGCCGCACTGCATAGGGCACCATCGTCCCTGTACGCATGATAAATGCCCAGTCAGAAGATTGAGCTAGCAGCACTTCCCGCGCCGCCTGGTTCAAAGCCCGCCACTGCAATTCATCCGCAGGTTCCATGCTTCCCAACTCAATCATCCGTTCCGCAGCTTTGTGCAAGTGCGGGTAAATCCAAGCATTGGTATCGTTGAGCCAATACTCGTGGAAACCCCGGAAACCCCAGCTAGACTGAGACGGGCGGCACACTTGCTGAGTCGGATTGCCCCGCAAATAATCGGCTAAGTGCGTCATCTCGTAGGTATTTTGGTCGTACCAACTCTTGCGGAACAGGTAATCTAAGAACCAAGGCCCTTCGTACCACCAGTGACCGAAAAGTTCGGCGTCGTAAGGTGAAACAATAATCGGTGGACGCTGCATAATGCCGTTGAGGTGTTCGACTTGGCGTTCCCGGTTAAAAGCAAAGTTGCTGGCGTGTTCGGCTGCTTTTTCCCTTGCCCAGTAAGGATCGTACAACTGTTTATCGCCTAAACCCAATCCGCGACCGGTGATTTTGTGATATTTAATCCCGGTATTTTTCCGCTGGCCGTTGGGCATGATGTAGGGCTTAATGTAATCGTAGTCAGCTTCCCAGCCCAAATCTTTGTAGAATTCGCGGTATTCGGCAGCGCCTGGATAGCCGACTTCGGAAGACCAAACCTGCTGCGAGGATTCGTGATCCCGACCGAAGGCTGCTACTCCGCATTCGGTGAAAATTGGGGCGTAGCTGCCGTAGCGGGGACGTGGGCGGGCGTAGAGGATGCCGTGACCGTCTGTGAGAAAGTAGCGGAGGCCTGCGTCGGCTAACATCCGTTCTAAGCCTTCGTAGTAGGCGCATTCGGGCAGCCAAATTCCTTTTGGTCGGCGGCCGAAGTTTGCTTCGTAGTTGTCGCAAGCTACTTGAATTTGTGCCCAAACTGCTTCGGGGTACATTTTCATCAGCGGTAGGTAGCCGTGGGTGGCACCGCAGGTGATGATTTCGAGGTTGTTGGTGTCTTGGTGTTCTTTGAAGGCTTTGACTAAATCTCGATCGTACTTTTCCCAAAAGTTGCGGACTTGAGAGAAATGGGCGGCGTAATGTTCTGCCAAGTAGCGGAGGTGACCGTTGCCGCTGTTGTGTTCGATTTCGAGGTCCGCTAATTCTTCGAGTTTAGCCAAGTGGTCGTCGAAGCGGTCTTGCAGCAAGGGGTCGCGCAGCATGGCCACTAAGGGCGGCGTCATGCTCATGGTAATTTTAAAGTCGATGCCGTCGCGCTTGAGCCCTTCAAAGACTTGCAGCAGGGGAATATAGGTTTCCGCGATCGCCTCAAACAGCCATTCTTCTTCTAAAACGTAGTCGCTTTCGGGGTGGCGGACGAAAGGCAAGTGGGCGTGGAGAACGAGGGCGAGGTAGCCAATAGTCATAAAAAAATTCGGTAAGTGGGAAACTCAGCGTCTTTAGGGCTGAGAGGGAAACGGGTCGGCGGTTTGAACCGCCGTGAATTTTTCCATTACACGAGGATTGCTAGATGGGAGTGTACTTTTGTAATGTACTTTCAGTGGGACAATTACCACTTCCAACCTCGCAACCCGCGATCGCATAATGTTCGCTCCATAAGGAGCCTCTATGAGAGGGGTAATGTTAGCTTGCGCCTTAGTTAAGGGCCGATACTATATTTAGGACACTGATTTAACCCAATAAGTCTATTTAATCCTAAATTTCGCTTGGCAAGGAACTAGCTTCGCACTCCCTGGTAGGTCTTTAACTCTTACCGTTAACGTAGTACGCAGCTACACATCTGGTCAACTATCGTTTAAGTCTGAGGCTGAAAGCCCAGTATCTTTAGACATGGGTTGTTGACAGTGATTTGGATGCCGTAGTTATTAACTGACGCCAGTTAGGGACTGTTTTAAAATATTTTAAGATTTTATGCTGAAACGGGACTCACAAAATGCCGTGTTTTTTTAATGGCCTTTCTCTAACAAACTAAATGTCAGCAAATTCTGATTTTCTGCTTGCTGTCGGATTAGGGTTGCTGCTGTTTGAGAGTCTACTGCCTTTGAGAAAAAGAATCCCTGGGCGTACTCACATTTTAACCCTTTGAGTATAGATAGTTGCGAGGCTTCTTCGACTCCTTCGGCTACTACATCCATGCCTAAATTGTGGGACAAAGTAACGATCGACCGCACAATTTCGGTCGGGTCAATCCCTCCTTTACTGAAATCGAACTCCCCTCCCATCCTGCTAACAAAAGAGCGGTCTATTTTTAAGGTATTGGTGGGGAAGCGGTGCAGGTAGGAAAGCGATGAATAGCCGGTACCGAAGTCGTCAATACACAAGTGTATGTTTCGGGTTCTGAGCTGTACCAGCATTGCTGTTACTGATTCGGAATTTTCTATGAGTACGCTTTCGGTAATTTCTAGTTTTAAACTGCTGCCGTCGAGGTGAGTTTCTGCGAGAACTTGATCGATGTATTCGATTAAATCTGGCTGAGAAAACTGTTTGACAGAAATGTTGACGCTAACGCTTAAGGGGGGATTGCTGGGAAATAGCTGCTGCCACTGGCGGATTTGGTGGCAAGCTGTGCGGAGTACCCAGCGGCCCAGGGGTACGATCAAGCCGGTTTCTTCGGCGATGGTGATGAATTCACCGGGGGAAACTAAGCCGCGTTCTGGATGCTGCCAGCGCACTAGGGCCTCAAAACTGGTAATTGTGTTACTGGCGATCGACACGATCGGCTGGTAGTGAATAATAAACTGGGGCGCTGCGGATAAGGGAGGTAAGGCTGATTCGGGGGATGAGGGAAAGTCTTCTTCTCTGACCGACTCTCTAATTGATTCGATCGCCCGCCGTAGGTCGTTTTCTAACTGCAACAGGCGCAAAGCGTGGGCGTGCATGGAACTGTTGAAAACTTCGTGTCGGGCTCTGCCAAGTTCTTTGGCGCGGTACATTGCTGTGTCGGCGTCGCGCAGCAGGGTTGTCGGTTCCAGGTATTCGCCAGAACTCAAAGCTATGCCGATGCTGGCGGTGATAAATACTTCGTGTCCGTCTAGAAGGAGAGGGGAGGTGATTTTCTTTTGCAGGCGGTTGACAATGGTGGTAGCTTCATTGATGCCCTCGATGTCTTCTAGCAACAGCACAAACTCGTCACCTCCGAGGCGGGCCACTGTATCTCCGACCCTCAGACAAGCTTCCAGACGCCGCGCGATCGAGACTAGCAGTTGATCGCCGATGGCGTGGCCGAGGGAATCGTTGACTACTTTAAATCTATCTAAATCGAGAAACAGTACGGCAAACAAGTAGTCTTTGCGCCGTTTTGCCAGCCTCAGAGCGTGTTCCAGCCGATCGGTAAATAGCGATCGGTTCGGCAATCCGGTGAGGGCGTCGTGAAAAGCATCGTGCAGCAGTTGTTCTTCGGCGAGTTTGCGCTGAGTGATGTCGTGACAGTTAATCACGATTCCCTCGACTGCGGGATCATACAGCAAGTTGGTGGCTACAGCTTCTACATAACACCAGGAACCGTTGCGGTGGCGGACTCGGTACTCAACTGGGCACTGGCTTCTTTTGGGGTTTTTAATGGCTTTGTGGAGGGTTTCGGTGATCGTGGCGCAGTCGTCGGGGTGAACTATTTCTAAGGCGCTGCGCCCGATCGCCTGGTGGGGCGCGTATCCTAAAATTCGCTTGACGGAAGGGCTGATGTAGCGGAAGATTCCTTCGGCGTCGAGAATGATCGTGATGTCTGTGGCGTTTTCAATCAGCGAGCGAAATCGCTGTTCGCTTTGGCGCAGGGCTGATTCTGCTTGTTTGCGATCGCTGATGTCGAGGGCTACTCCGTCTATAATTACGTCGCCGTTTTCGTTTTTGGAAAATTTAGCGCTGTCTTGCACCCACTTGATCTCCCCAGATCTCAGAACGATGCGGTACTGGCGATCGCACGGCAAAAGACTCGCTCTCGATGCTGCTACGTGGCTGTCAGACGAGCTTTTGTCCTCTGGATGGATGATTTCGGTCAAGAGTTCTGGGTGCGAAATCACTTCTTCGGCCCCGAACCCAGTAACTTCGCGCACGCCCGGACTGATGTAGGGCAGGGACATTGTGCCATCTGGATGCAGCACGGTGCGGTAGACTGAGCCGGGAATGTTGGCTGCCATTGTGGCTAGCTGCTGCTGGATGCCGCAGACTGCTGCTTCGGCGCGCTTGCGTTCTGCAAGCTCGGTTTGGGCTTGTTGGTAGAGTTCGGCTTGGTGGATCGCGATCGCGCACTGATCGGCTATGGCTTTGAGTAGCGACAGTTCTTCGACGCTCCAAGAGCGCGCCCGATCGCACTGATAGAGGCTAATTCCTCCCAAAAATGACTGCTGGTAGAGCAGTGGCGCGATCGCGACGGAGCGAAACCCTACCAACCCTGCTGATTCTTGCAGGGACGGGCACAGTGTCGATAACTCGTCGATAATCAGGGTTTCCCCGGCTGCGAGCCCCGATCTGTAGTGCTCGGCTACTTTGCAATTTACCCCAACAAACCCTTCTCGGTTGGATGCTTTGCTGATGTAGCGAACTCTGATGCCGCCTTCAGCATCTGGCTGCAAGATGGCGCAGGCGCTGATGTCTAGAGCTTCGTGCAGCTGATCTGCGGTGGTTTGCAGCACTTCGTCGAGTACAAGGGTGAAGCGCATGGCTTGGAGGATGCGGTTGATGATCGCTTCTCGCTGAGCTTGCCGCTGAATTTGGGCGATCGCTTCTTGTTGCTGGCGCCGCATTTTGTATTCTTGGAGCGATCGTTCTAAGACTGTTGGCAACCTAAACAGTCGCCCTTTTAATACGTAATCGGTCATTCCGGCTTTGAGGCACTCAACTGCCGCTTCTTCTCCCAAACTTCCCGTTACTAAAATCAAGGGTATGTCTTGCCCTAATTCCTGCATTAATTTCAACACTTCTAAACCGTTGAAGCCGGGGAGGCGGTAATCTGATAGTACAGCATCGTACTTGTAATTTTCGAGCAGTTTTCTGCATTCTGTTGCTGTTTCGGCAGTGTCGCACTTAAAATTTACCCCCCCCGATTCTAAGGCGAGCACTATTAATTCCATATCTTCTGCCATGTCTTCGATAATCAACAAGTTTAATGTTGATTCCGCAACCATTTTTAGTAGATAGTTGGTCTGATTTATATCTAACATAATGTATTTGGGAGGTTTTCAATTGGTTATTCGTGTTTTTGCTAGTAATTTTTTAGACTGAGTTTTGTTGTTAATTTTATCTCTATATTTTTAGTTATTTTTAGCAAAATCAATTATCTACTCTACTCGGCAGACCTTGATTTAGCACCGGCAGTCGAGGGCTGACCGAACCGATTGGGGATCATCCCCATTTTTAAAAGAGCGTTTTTTAGGAGTACGAGCATCTTGGACAGCCTAGCCTAGATCTTTCGCTTCCATCCCTAACAGTGAACACTCCTGTCATACCAAAATTCTGATGCTCTCACCGATTGTGACTTATTTAAGTGTATAAGAGTTTTAAATTTTGAATTTAAAACTCTTATACACTTAATTTACGAATCTATACTACCGTTTGAGATTGTTTGCCCTAGTTTAAAGTAAAACGTGGCTCCTTGACTAGGTAGGCTTTCGGCCCAAACCGTGCCGCCGTGGCGGTGAATAATCCGCTGGACGATCGCCAAACCGATGCCCGTACCTTCAAATTCTCTCTGGGAGTGCAGCCTCTGAAAGGCTCCAAACAGGCGATCGGCATATTCCATTGGAAAACCCACGCCGTTATCCTTGACAAAAATCGTCCCATCCGGTAAACCCTCAATAACTATTGTAGCTGGAGTGCGTCCGCGACTGAACTTGACGGCGTTGCTAATCAAGTTGCTGAACACCTGTTGCAGCAAGGTTGGATCTCCCATTACAGTTGGCAAATCTCCGACGGTAAATTCAACGCTGTGGGGAGTTTGGGCTGGATCTGAGACAGTTGGTGGTTTAGTCAATTTAATCGCATTTTGTACTAAACGGCTCAGATCGATCGGAATTTGCCTCAACTCGGTGCGAGTCACCCGCGACAGGGCGAGCAAACCGTCAATCAACAGGCTCATTTTTTGGCTGCTTTCTTCAATTACTTCCATATAGTGAACTATTTTGCGATCGCTCAAAGCCTCAGTTAATTCTAGCCGCTGCTTCAACGCTTGTACAAAACCTGAAATGTGTCGCAAAGGTGCGCGCAAGTCGTGGGAAACTGAGTAAGAAAAAGATTCTAATTCTTGATTGGCAGCTTCTAATTGCTCTGTGCGTTCTGATAAAGCTTGTTTTGTCTCTACCAACTCAGTGATATCGCGAGCAGTGCCAATTAAAGCATAAACCTCGCCGTTGAGATTTCTCAGCGGAATTTTAAACGTGTCGAAGTAAGCATTGCCACCCGGTCTCACAAATTTTTCCTGGTAGTGCAGAGTTTTGCCCGATTCAAATACGTGCAAATTTTCCCGCCTAAATCGTTCTGTGAGTTCGCTGGGATAGCACTCAAAAATAGTTTTGCCCTGCATCTGCTGCCTGCTGTAGAAGCCGGAAAATTCTGCAAGGGGATGGTTGACAAAAGACAAGCGCATATTGTCCCGTTCTACAACATAAATGTAGTCCGGCAAAGCATCAAAAAAAGTCTCTAATTCTGCGGTACGCTGGGCAACTTGAGCTTCTAAAGTTTCGTTGAGTTCTTTAAGTTCAGATTCTACTCGTTTGCGTTCGGTGATATCTTGACCAATGCCGATACACCTGCCGTCGGAAAGACGAACATTTGCCCAAGAAGTGTCGATAATTCGCCCGTCTCTAACTTGTGTTTTGAAGTCGCTCCAGTTCTGATTTGCTGCTTGGATTTCATCCAAAACGTATTGACGGTATTCTGGCTGCGGATAAAATTCCGCCAAGATATCGCGGTCTTTGGTTTCCGCCAAACTCCAGCCGAGCACTTGTTCCCAGTGGCGGTTTACCCAGTTTACTTCACCGCTGCTTCCCAAGAATGCGAGCATGACCGGCACGTTGTCGAATATAGTTTGCAGCAGTTCTTTTTGCTGTTTTAATGATTCTTCGGCTTGTTTGCGATCGCTGATGTCGAGTACGGAACCGATAAATTGTACAATTTGTCCGTCTGGGGTTCTTTTAAAAATTTTAGAGCGATCGTGCACCCAGCGCCATTCCCCATTTTTGTGTTTTATTCTGTAGTCTATGTCATGCGTTTCATGGGTATTGCTGCTGTGTTTGAGCCGCTCCCTACCTGTAATTAGCTCTAACAAATCATCGGGATGAACCAACTTAGCCACAGCGTCTGTACCCAAATCTTGCAATTCTTGGGGAGTGTAACCCAGCATGGCTGTGACCGATTCATTTGCATAAATATTTTTGTTTTCTACTGCATCGTAAATGTAGAGAAAGTTAGGTATAGTTGTAACAATACTCTCTAAAAGTTGCTGATGTTTTTGCAGTTCCAATTCTGCCTGCTTGCGATCGCTTAAATCCAGCACAAAACTGACGCCTAACTGCTGCGTTCGTTCTAAAAATGTGCTGCCCAGCATCACCGGAGCGCGGCTCCCATCGGAGCGCATAAATTCTTTTTCAAAGGGAATAACGGTATTTTTAGCCCTCAGTTCGGCAACTTTTTCTGTGTCTAAACGCACGTATTCTGGCGGTGTCATTTCTTGCCAGTTAATTCTTCCGGCAAGCAAATCGTCCCGCGTATATTTTACCGTGTTTAAAAAAGCGGCGTTGGCATCTATAATGGGACCATTAATGTCCCAAAAGATTAGACCAATCATGTTAGAATCAACTATTGTTCTAAATTTAAATTCGCTTTGTCGTAACTGGGATTCCACTTGTTTGAGTTCAGTAATGTCCCGGGCTATGGATAAAACTGTTTCTACAGAATTGTCTTCAGTAAACTCGGGAATAACTCGACAGTGGTAATGTTTTATGCCCTCGGGAGTGGGAAACTCAAATTCTATGGTTTCTTGTTTTCCGGTGCCAAAAACTTTCAAAAAAGTGTCCTCCCACAGGTCGCACAAGTGTGGTGGCATTCCTGATTCTCTGTTGCTCTTGCCAATTAATTCGGCGGGGGTTTTTCCGGTTGCTAATTCTACTGCGTGGTTGATGTAAAGGTGGCGGAATTCTCTATCAAACCTGGCAATGATATCGGTCGCATTTTCCGCTAGGGTGCTGAAAGCTTGTTCGCGCCGGTGCAGTTCTTCTTGAATGCGGTGGCAATCGGTTATGTCTCTGCCAAAAGAGAGAATAGAAACTACTCTTCCCGATTCATCGAGGAGTGCAGAATTGTACCATTCGCAGTAAATTACCGAGCCATCTTTGGTATAGTTGCGGTTGCGGCAAATGTTGCGGGTTTCTCTGCTGTGTAACAGTTGATTTGTGACGCCGCACACTTGCTGGAAGTCTTCTTGATGAACTATTGACCATTCGTGCCAGTATTTGCCGATTACTTCTGCTGCACTCCAGCCAAATAGTTGTTCTGCCATTGGCGACCACCGCATTACCCGAAATTCGCTGTCCCACTCTACAACTGCCAGGGGCGAGTTTTCTAGATGAAATTCCCGCCGCGAGTTGGCTTTTTTTATTTGAGTTTGAAGTTGCTGCCGAAGTTGCTTCGCGCCGGCCAAGCGATCGCTAATTTCCTGTGTGTTTGCTGAGCCGGCGTTGGCAATGTGAGCAATGGTTTCTGCTGTTTGTTTTTCGAGTTCGTTCCAAGCGAGTTCGAGGGCTGATTCCGCCTGCTCTAGCTCAGTGATGCTGTTCTGAAACAGTGTGGCACTTTCTACTGGAATTTCAGGCATAGTTTTTACACTTAGGCAAGTGTTACTTTTAGAATTCAAAATTAAAGCTTAAAAATTAAAAATATGTAATTTCCTGTTAAATTATACATTTTTAATTTTTAGTCTGTCTGTGCGTGGAGCCGATCGTTGGAGGCGGCGGGCGTTATTAAATACTGCCAGTAAAAGGATTTGGGGTGTACATTGATCAGCAATTGTGGTGGATGGATCTAAAACTCTCCTGGGTAAGGGAAGGGTGCGGGCAGGAGCAGGCGCTAAGTATATTTTTGCACAGAGTTGTTGTTTGGGGGCGCTCAAAAGGAGATCGGCGTGGCTGCGGGCTTGGGTCGATCGCGAATCTGTAGCAGGGCGTTGCCTATGCAGATCCCCATTTGTCTCAACTAAACACGCTTTATCCAAGTCCGGCAGGGGTTTAAACCTGCTGAACTCAGGGTTTGACGCGCTTGTAGACACCAATGAAACCGCCCCTACCTACAAATACTCTCCAATCACTTTGGTCAATAAAAAGCTAAAATAAAATCTAAAGTTATTCAGTCTTTTAAATCGCTTATGACTGCTGCTGCACCCTCTTCGATAAAAAACCAAACTCAGTACGAAGCCATTATCGGTCTCGAAACTCATTGTCAATTGAGTACGAATACTAAAATTTTCTCCAGTTCATCTACAGAATTTGGCAATGCCCCAAATACTAACATTGACCCAATTTGTATGGGAATGCCGGGAGTATTGCCAGTATTAAATCAAAAAGTGCTGGAGTATGCGGTGAAAGCAGGGCTGGCTCTCAACTGCGAAATCGCACCTTACAGTAAGTTTGACCGCAAGCAATATTTCTATCCCGATTTGCCTAAAAATTATCAAATTTCTCAGTTCGATTTGCCGATCGCTACTAACGGTTGGCTAGAAATTGAACTGGTGGACGACAAGGGAAATTCTACTAGAAAAAAAATCGGGATCACTCGCTTGCACATGGAGGAAGATGCCGGAAAATTGGTTCACGGCGGTAGCGATCGGTTGAGCGGTTCAACTTATTCAATGGTGGATTACAACCGCGCCGGTGTGCCTCTAATCGAAATTGTTTCGGAACCGGATTTGCGATCGGGCGCGGAAGCTGCTGAATACGGTCAAGAATTGCGCCGGATCGTGCGCTACATCGGTGTTGGCGACGGAAATATGCAGGAAGGTTCGCTCCGGTGCGACGTGAATATTTCGGTGCGCCCCGTGGGCAGAAAAGAGTTCGGCACGAAGGTGGAAATTAAAAATATGAACTCTTTTAATGCGATCGAACGGGCGATCGATTACGAGATCGAGCGGCAAATTCAAGCTGTGGAAAATGGCGAAACCATCGTCCAAGAAACCCGGCTTTGGGATGAAAACAAGCAGTGTACTTTCAGTATGCGGGTTAAGGAAGGCGCAAGCGATTACCGGTATTTCCCGGAACCAGATTTGCCTCCGATCAAAGTTTCGGCCGAGCAATTGCAGGATTGGAAAGCTCAACTGCCGGAATTGCCAGCCCAAAAGCGCAATCGCTACGAAACTGAGCTCGGTCTTTCTCCCTACGACGCGCGGGTGCTGACTGACGACAAAGCGGTGGCGGAGTATTTTGAAAAATCGATCGCCGCCGGTGCTGTGGCTAAACAAGCTGCGAATTGGGTCATGGGCGATATTACTGCTTATCTGAAAAATGAAAAACTGGCGATCGCAGAAATTCCTTTCCAACCGCAGGATTTAGCCGAACTGCTGGGGCTAATTGATGCCGGTACGATCAGCGGCAAAATCGCTAAGGATATTTTGCCGGAGTTGCTGGCAAACGGTGGTTCGCCTCAGAAGTTCGTTGAGAGTAAGGGTTTGATTCAAATTTCCGATACTGGGGCGATCGAGCGAGCGATCGATGCGGTGTTGGCGGCCAATCCCAAGGAGCTCGAACAGTACCGAGCCGGTAAAACTAAGCTGCTGGGCTTTTTTGTCGGCAAGGTGATGAAGGAAACGGGCGGCCGGGCCGATCCCAAACTGACCAATGAGCTGCTGGCGGCGAAGCTTAACGGCCCAGCCTAAGCAGTTGTTAAGGGGGTCGTGTAGCGGATACAGCGGCGGGCGATCGGTTTTTCCTGAGCTCGCCGCGATCCCTGGATCGTAACTTTATAATTAATCTACATTTCTTTACAACATCTTCACGTTTGGGGGTGACACCCCTCATCCCAACCGTGTTATATTGTGTTATGTAGATGCACCCTGATGGCAGAGAGAGTTACTTAGGTAGCTCTCTCTTTTTTTTGTCTTTTTTTTTGCACGGACGTGAAAATACGGATGGGGGAGAGGGGGATTAACGATACCGATCCCCGATTACCGATTACCGATTAGCAATTACCGCTTTGAGTCGATTAATATCAATTTTAGTTATTAACTAATTTTGACATTATGAGCGAACAAGCTAGCGAGCTAATCAAGCAGGGGATTTCGCAATATCAGGCGCGTCAATTTGAGGCGGCGCTGAATTCTTGGCAGGAAGCGCTGGCGCTGTATCGCTCAATGGACGATAAGCGGCGATCGGGTGCGGCGCTGGGTAATATGGGCGTAGCTTACGAAGCGCTGGGAAATTATGCTCAGGCGATCGAGTGCTACCTGCAGCATTTGGTGTTAGCGCGAGAAATTGGCGATCGTCGGGGCGAGGCTAATGCTTTGGGAAATCTGGGCAATGCTTGCTGTGCTCTGGAGGATTTTCCTGGTGCTATTGCTTACCAGCAACAGCGTTTGGCGATCGCGCGGGACACTGGCGACGGGCGCTCTGAGCTGGAAACTTTGGGCAATTTGGCGCTAGCTTACGATGCTAAGGGAGATTTGCCTGGTGCGATCGAATGCTATCACCAGCAGTTGTCGATCGCGCGCACCAGCAAGGACGATCGCATTGAGCGCCATGCTCTCAAGAATTTGAAGCTTGCTTACAAGTATTTAGCAGATTACGAGAAGGCTAACCAGTACCGACAGCAGCAATTGGCGATCGTCCGGCAACTGTTTTTAACTGATAAAAATAAGAGTTTTGTACAACTTGTAGAAACAGTTGGTTTGAATCCGGTTGAGGATTTTGCCGGGGCTAATTTAAGCGGTTTTGACTTGCACTACGCTGATTTTAACGGTGCGGATTTGCGCGAAACCAACCTCCGAGGCGCAGATTTGACTTTGGCCGATCTCAGCGGTGCTTTGCTGAGCGCTGCTATTTTAATTGATGCTAATTTGTGCAATGCTAATTTGCGGGATGCTGAACTCAGCAGCGCCAATTTGAGCGGTGCTGATTTGCGGACAAAGCTGCCTCGGGCAAATTTGAGCGGTGCAAATTTAACCGGCGCTAATTTGAGCAGTGCTTATTTACCGAATGCGATTTTAGTAAATGCAAATTTGACAAATACTGATTTAAAAAATGCTGATTTAAGCGGTGTTAATTTGAGCGGTGCAAATTTAAACGGTGCTGATTTGAGCCGCGCTGATTTGACAAATACAGGAGTGAAAAATGCCAAGTTTTTTTGTTGTTTGGGAATTTCGGATGCCCTGAAGGTTGAATTGACAGCACGGGGCGGGATTTTTGAGTAGAATTAATTGGAAAGGTTGGTAATTGTAGGGGGTAACAAAAGCTATGACTGCCGTAACTGCAAAACGATTCTCGATCGCAGAATATCACCGTTTAGGAGAACTGGGATTTTTCGCCCCCGATGAGCGAGTTGAATTGATTCGCGGAGAAATTATCATTATGGCTGCTAAAGGTAGGCTGCACTCTTTTTGTAACAGTCTTTTAGTTCAGGAGTTAATCATTTTACTGGCAAGACGCGCTCTTGTGCGCGCGCAAGAGCCAATTATTTTGTCTGATGATAGCGAACCAGAGCCTGATGTTGTGATTGCCCGCAATCGAGCCGATCGTTATTTCTCTTCTCACCCGCAGCCTGCTGATATTTTGTTGGTAATTGAGGTATCGGATTCTACGTTGAAGTACGATCGCACAACCAAGCTGTCTCTCTATGCTGAGACTGGGATTTCTAATTATTGGATATTTAATTTGGTTGATAATCAACTGGAAATGCACAGCGAACCTTATCAGAAGCAAAACGGAAGTTATAGTTATCAATTGCAACGAGTGGTTTTGCAAAATCAGACGGTGGTAATTCCGGGTTTTACCGAGTTGTTTCTGGATTTGTCTTCGGTATTTCCAGTCTAGGCTTCCTTCGATGATATAATGCAAAAGTGCGATGGCTACACCCCGGCTTGCGCCTACGAACTCTTCACGAAAATAGCCCTATGACCGCTCAAACTCTCGCTCCACCCGAACAAATTGTCGAGCTATCGGGTATCAGTTGGCAAACCTACGAAACTTTGCTAGCCGAAATCGGCGATCGGCAAATTCGATTGACATATAATCGTGGCAATTTGAAAATTATGGTACCCTCCCCAGAACACGAACGTTTCAAAGAAGTATTGGGTCGATTTGTTGAAACCTTAGCTGAAGAATTAGATGTGAGAATTGAGCCTCTTGGTTCTACGACATTCAAACGTCCTGAACTTAGCGGTGCAGAACCAGATAAATGTTTTTACATCCAGAATATTAGTGCAATTAAAGGAAAAAAAAGAATCGACCTGACTCAAGCTCCGCCGCCGGATTTAGTAGTGGAAATTGATATTACCAGCCGTTCGGAAAATAGCTTGCAGGTTTATGCGGATCTGGGAGTGCAGGAAGTTTGGATTTATAATGGATCGCGGCTCAGAATCAACAGATTTGAAAATGGAGAATACGTTGAGGGGGAGCTCAGTTTAGCATTTCCCAGCTTGCCGATAATAGAGATTGTCAGATTTTTGGAACAAGCAGAAACAATGGAATATTTGGAATTAGTGAAAGCATTTCGGAATTGGGTAAAAAGCCAAATTCAGCAAAACCAATGAGTTGCGGATCGAATTAAACAAAATTTACAATTTTGTCCACAAAAAAAGCTGTATTGTGATAAAATAGAAATAATAAACTAATTTAAATATCAATTACAGGCTGGTAGTGCCAGCAATTCTACCCGATATGCGATCGCTAGAGTCTCACAACAAATACCCAGATTGCTTGTGGATGCAATTAGAAGCAATTCCAGTTCCATCGGTTGCACCCCCAACCCAGCGGCTCGACATTCACTTGAGTCTGAATTTTAACGAGCATTGGGAACCGCTGCTCGGCGGTCGCGTCAAATTTGGTCTGCAAGGCGGGACGCTCAAACTCTATCTAGAAAACTGCGAAATACCCGTAGCATCGCGTCAGTTAGTCGGTTCTTTCCAGCTTTTGCCAATAGAAGAAACCCTGCCAATTCAAAACAGTGCAAAAATTTTAGTAAGCGAAAGTCAGGGGGCAGTTCAAGGCGGCGAGAAGGCGGAAAAGATTAAGGAAACAGAGAGCATAGGGTGTCACGTTTCCACAATAAGGAATGATACAACGCCAGCTTGGGTTTTTGCAGTTGAACAGCGCAAATCAGTATTAAAAGGTTTGCTAAAAAGTGTTAAGCTGGGCGAATTAGCTGGCAAAGAATTTAGGATGGCGGCGGCTTTTGAAGTTGCTAAAGAAGATCTTAATCTCACCGATGCGGAGGGTTTGTGGCCGCACGATATCACTCCAAATCAACATTCGGTTTTAGAAAGAATCCTGACTATATATCTGCACGCAAATAAACTCCAACCTGCCCTCAGTTGGGCGCTATTATCCTACAATTTACCTCCGGTTGAACCGTGCGAAGTGAAAATTGTCCCGGAAGCTGAATCGGAATTGCAGGAAATGGTCGATCGCATTATCTCCGCTGAAACCGACAACTTTGTGGAGTTGGCAAAAATCGCCAATCTCGATCCAGCACTAGATTTCGCGGGTAGCAGCTTGCGGGGAACGACTTTAAGTGCAGTGGATTTTAGCAGCGCAAATCTCGATCGGGTAAATTTCCGGGGTGCAACCTTAAACGATGCCGATTTCAGCGACGCCAGCCTGCAAAATGCAAAATTCGGCGGGGCAGATTTGAGCGGCGCTTTCTTAGGAAATGCCGATCTAAGCGGTGCAGATTTACACAAAGCAAGTCTAGCTTTAGCTAACCTCAGCGGTGCCAATTTGAGCGGCGCAAACCTGCTGGAAGTGAACTTAACAAATACTAATTTCAGCGGTGCGAATGTCGAGTCAGCGAGGTTTGGGAACAATTCAGGAATGGATGAGGAGATGCAGGTGAATTTACAGCAGCGAGGCGCAATTTTTGAGGAGGTTTAGTCGGTAAGTGCGAATTCCTTTCATCCATATGCGTCCATCCCCGTTTATCCGCCTGCATCTGCGGTTCAAAAAGAGCGATCGCCTCCAAAAAGAGCGATCGCCCTCCCAAACAAATTATCCTTCATCCTCCGACTTTACAGGAGGACGCCCAGAAATCACAATAAATCCAACTGATTCGAGAGTCAGGTTTGGGCGGCGAATACCAGCTAAAACCGCTTGACTCAACAAACTTTCGGTATTGATTTCATCAGCTAAAACCGATTCTAAAAGTTGTTCGGATTTAGAAAGTCGATTCAATCGCAATTGCAATTGATTCACCCGGTTTTCGAGTTGGATCGCAGCAGTGACAGCAGATCGATCGCACATTTCCACAAAAGCCGATCGCCCGCGCAGCAATTCCTCCGATACCACCCGTCCCTTTTGACAAAAATCATCCCATTCTAGCGGATCGACAAAACTGTCAATCAGCGACGTGCGATTTTTCGACAAATTGTAATCCCGATTCGGCCCGCCTTTCCCCTTATAAGCCCGCTGCAAAATCGCCAGAAGTTCCGCATCCTCCACCAGTGACATTTCTTCGCTGCGAGCATCTACAAACACAGTTTCAAAAGTTGGGAGAAACAGAGCATCAGCGCGGCGCTGCAAAGCTTTTAAGTTGTAATTTTCGATGTTTTGTGCTTGCAAAACTTGCTCGGCTGGCTGCACATCAGTCTGAATTGAATAATTAAACTGAAAGCCGAACCACTCCTTCCCAGGCGCAGCATCCCAACTTTCATCATGCCGCCACATGGCAAAAGCTTGACCGCGATCGTCCCAGCGAATATAAGAGCCAAGTGCATCGATCAATCCCTCACCAATTCGGTAAAGAGCGACATCCGCATTCTGATAAGCAATGCGGCGATTGTAACTGCCATATTGCTGGCAATAAGGAATCAATCTGGTTCTCAAATCGTTCGAGGGAATCAACGTTTTTTGAGTAGGTTGATAGCGCAGCAACCCCGATACACTCGGATGTTCGATTTGTTTGAAGTGAAGAGCTTGACACAACCAACCTTCAGTAGCCCGCTGCATTTCTTTATGCTTAGCATCGCAGTTGTCGAGAGCTTCAAAATACTGAGATGCGCTGTCATCAAGAGTATCAATTTCATCGAGAACGTACTGTTCGTCTATTTTGATTTTCTCTTGTTCGATTTCAGTTTTAATCGCTGCAATTTCGCTGGATAAGCCCTTGCCTCCCTCAGCAAACAACTTTTCTTCAAGTTTGAGGAGTTTTTCCTCAGCATAAAACTGAAGGCTGGCAATAGATTTGTTGAAGATATCAAACCCATCTTTTAAAACTTGAAACCAAGCTTCGTGGGTACTCTCCGGCAAATCCGGGCCTGCAAACAAACAAAATTGCACTCCCATTTTGCTGCCAATGCGATCGACTCTGCCGAGTCTTTGTTCTAACTGATGGGGAAACCACGGCAAATCGAAGTGAACTAACCAATCTGTCACTTGTAGATTTACCCCTACTTCCGCCGATCGATCGCACACTAAGATAAAACAATGCGGTTCAGTCTTAAACCGCTTGAGACTAGCCTCAACATCACCAGCCGATTTGCTCGTCTCATGGCTGGCGATCGCATTTTTACCAAAGATTTTAGCTAAATTTTCCGCAATCTCTTTACAAGTTGCCGTAAAACTGCTAAAAATCACAATTTTCGGGAAACGCTCGCCCGGAATCGGCCGTTTAATTTGCTGTTGAATTCTCGACAGCAAATCGCGAGGTTTGCTGTGATACTCGCGCGGAACCTTCAAAGCAACTGCGAGAAATCGGAGAATCGCGATTCGTAACAAACTCAGTCGCTCGAGTCCTTCCTGGGGCTTTTCCAGGGTGTTGAGCAAGGTTTCCAGCATTTCCCTTTCTTCTGGAAACAGGGCAGTTTTGGTCAAGATTGCCGTGTCATTTTGTCCAAATTCGCGATCTAGTTCTGGGGTCGATTTTTTCTGCAAGCGAGCTTTGACAACCCGTTCTAAAACATTCAGCCAAGTACCGGAAGCGCGGAAAAACAGCAGAAAAATTCTCTGGTATTCGCTCGACTTGGGAGCTACTGTGCGCCATTTATCGAGTACGGTTTGAATTTCCGACCACTGTTCATCATTCAGATCGTACTCAGTTTTGGGGACAGCATCTCGATCGAAAATCACATCTTCAACCGCATCGCGGCGGTTGCGAAGGATGCGACGATGCAGACGGTAAGTATCGCTAACGTGAGTGCGAATAGTTCGGACAAGCCGAGCCTGTTCAGCGGTTTCTTTAGTTTTCAAACAACTTTCTAACTCTGTTGCTAATCCGATTAAATAATCATCTTTGGCAAAAATAGTGCGAAGTTGAGCGAGTTTTGTTTGCAAAACAGCAGGCTTGGCATTTTCTCGAAAATCCAGCAAAGCGCCACCGATTTCTTGACGGTTTCGCACCTGTTCTTTGAAGCTTTCCAGGTCATCAAGACGGTAAGTTGTGGGATCTAGCAAGTGCAGCATTGTTAGAAAATCTTGCTCGCGGCCGAGAACTGGCGTTGCAGATAATAACAATACATTTTTGCTTTTCTGAGCTAGTTTCTGACAGAGTTCAAACGACTGCTGCTGAGCGCGATCGCTCGAATTTGCCATTGCAGCCACATCATGCGCTTCATCCACAATCAGAAAATCTAGGTTGGCGTTGCGGCTAATTTGATTGATATCGCTAACAGCCACAAGCTGCACTCGGTCAGCGAAATGAGACAAATAGAATTTATTTTCCAACTCCTGCCGCCACTGTTCGAGCAGGTATTTGGGAACCAGTACCACAGCGCGTCCGTTGGGTTCATCTAGCAGAAATTGGCGGAGAATTGTGCCGGCTTCTACTGTTTTTCCGAGCCCTGGTTCGTCTGCTAATAAATAGCGCACGATGGGGTCTTCTAGGACGCGCCGGACGACTTCAACTTGGTGCGGATAGAGGTCTATGTTAGCAGAAATTAAACCCGTCATGCCACGGCTGACTGCCCGCTGTTCGATCGCAGATTGAACGAATGCCAATCGGCGATCGTGAAAATACGGCGTTTCTTGGCCTTTGACTGCTAAAATGTCGATCGGATCGGCGATCGGGATATTGCAGCGAACGTACAGTTCGGTTTCAACAGCTTGCAAACTTTGGCTGTCGGGGAGGTCAATTTCGTACTCTAATTTATCTTCATCCCAGTCATAAACTCGCCCAATTATCCATCTTTCCTGACTTGTACTCCAGAGGTAGCAGCGGGTTTGGCGCTGAAGTCTCGCTTCTTGCAGCAAGCCCAAGGGTACAGTTTTGCGGATGCGGTTTTTAACTGAGCAAAAATATTCAACTACCGCCTCGGTACGCGATACCTCGACAACTTTTCCGACTCCCAAATCGTTTCTGGGCGATCGAACTAACGAACCAACATCAATCATAATTTCAGCCTGACAATACTTACTAGATTACAATAAATCCTTTCCAGTTAAAAATTTTAGCAAAATGCGATTTTTGCCTGCATCACTTTTCTAGTCAAAGGACAGTCAATCGATTTTAGATTTTAAATTAAAGAATTGAAGGATTCACCCCACGGATAAATTCGGGGGCTTATTTATCGGATACAGGTTTTTTATTTATTCACCGATGAATCCGGGGGCTTGTACCCTGGATGCTTTCGGTCAATCTGGTATTCTCAAAACAATAAGTTTAGCATGGCAAATAACATTTTGAGAATTAATAAATATGCGGGCAGCGAATAAGAATAAGTAATTACGAGGAAGGAAAAATAACCCCTGGATTACCGGATTCCCATTTCGGATATTTCTGCATAACACTGCTATAAATTTCCGAGTCTGTAAACCCTGCTAACCAAGCTTGTAGTTGTGGCCAAGGCTGTTCGTTAAACCAAGCTTGATCCGTATGAGCGAATTGACGGACAAAAGGTGCGATCGCCATATCGGCTAATGCTACATTGTTACCAAACAAATATTTAGTTGCGCTTAACTGTGCATTGAGTTTGTCCAGGAATAAAGAACCTTCATGGCGATGTATTTGTGCATCAACGCCTGGATAACGATCGGGGTACTTATAACGGTCAAGATGATATTTAAACCTATCATCAAATAGAGCAATTAGTTCCAGCATTTCTGTAACAGAACCTAGCTGTGGCATCAACCATTTTTCAGGATCGTGTTGTCTCAATGCCCACAACATGATATCGATACTTTGATCGAGTACCCGCCCATCAACATCAATCAATATTGGTACTGTACCTTTGGCAGATACTTCCAACATCTCTTGTGGTTTGTCTCGCAAAACAACTTCCCGTAACTCACACACCCGATTGCTAACCATCAAGGCCAAGCGCGCGCGCATAGCATAGGGACAGCGGCGGAAGGAATACAAAATCGGGTATGTTGCTGACATATTATATGTTTAGTCGATCGCGCGATCGGGTTTTTCGGGTCAGAAACCCCGTTCCTTCGTAGATTTCTCGTCGCTAAACAAGATTTTTCGTAGAAACGGGGTTTCTTTAAGCTTAGTGAATAATAATATTAGTCGATCGCCGGATCTACTTTTTCCTTCGCATCGTAACGCGCGCCTATATGTACTTGGTTGCGACGCTTAGCAAGCTCAATCTGACGTTGACGTTCAGATAAGGCTTGTTTTTTGGTTTCAGTTTTTGAGTCGTGACAATGAGGACAACTCACACCAAGCACAAATAATTCACAAGCCTTATCTTCCTGACTAATCGGGTGACGACAACCGCGACAAAGTTCATAGTTACCCGGCTTTAAGTCCTGACCAACAGAAACCCGTTCATCAAAGACAAAACATTCGCCTTTCCAACGACTTTCTGCTTCCGGCACCGTTTCCAAATATTTTAAAATTCCGCCTTCGAGATGATAGACTTCCTCAAAACCTTGAGTACGCAAAAAAGCAGTAGATTTCTCGCAGCGAATACCACCCGTGCAAAACATTGCCACCTTGGGTTTAGTGCGTAAAGCAGTTTCCCGCAGCGCCCATTCAGGTAACTCAGAAAAGCTTTTTGTTTTTGGATTAATAGCACCTTCAAAAGTACCCATAGATACCTCGAAGTCGTTACGCACATCAACCACGACAACATCGGGATCGTCAAGCAGCTTATTCCACTCCTCCGGCTTAACATATTTGCCAGCCATGAGGCGGGGATTAATGTCCGGTACTCCCATCGTGACGATTTCGCGCTTCAAGCGTATTTTCAGGCGGTAAAAAGGGGCTTTTTCCGAGAAAGATTCCTTGTGTACGAGATCCGCAAAACGCGGGTCACTACGCAAGAATGCCAGCACTGCGTGTACGCCCTCGGATGAGCCGGCAATCGTGCCATTGATGCCTTCTTGGGCCAGCAAGATAGTGCCTTTGACGTTGTTGTTGTTGCAACAATCGAGTAGCGGTGCTTTCAGCTCAGCAAAATCAGGTAGTTCAACGAACTTATATAAAGCAGCGGTTAAGAAAGAAGCCATAGATTGAATTTATAGCACTAATTAATTTTCATACTTCTATGAAAATTCAGTCAAAGCGGACGGTGGGACTCGAACCCACGACGTTCAGCATGGGAAGCTGACATTCTACCACTGAATTACGCCCGCGCTTAGTGTTTTTTACCTGTTTTCACCTTCTTTGACTTTGGAGGCGCAGCGGTAAAAAATGACTAGAAAAACATTGTACAACTATTTTCTGATTTTGAGTATAGCATGGGGACAATCAATTTTGGCCGATCGCCGATCGCACAACCGAGCCATGATACTGCGGCGGACGAGCCAATTGTCATGGCGGGCAAAAGCTGCCACTAAATCAGCAATCGCCTCGGTTCCGAACCTAGACAAAGAGTTAGCGGCTTCGGATCGCACGTTCCGATCGCGCGATCGCACTGCCTCATTTTTAACAGGGCAGCTATTGAGTCCGCAGTTTGACTGTGCCGCCATCCCATCGCCACGAACGATCGCACCATAAACTCGCGATCGTTCACTTTCCTCAGCAACATCGGTAGCGCCACCGCAGAATAGCCCTTTCTCACAGCCGTTACCCCCCGCAGCCTGTCTTGAGAATCAGAACTTTGCCGTGCTGCTGAGAGTTCCCTAATTTCCCGAAGCCAATTAAAATATATTTTTGTTACTTTTCTTTACGACTTTAGCTAGGATTGCCGGACTTTGGGAAGATTAAAAAAATTCACTTATTAGATTCTCTCGGCCAATTAACAGCTTCAAACTTCAAAACCAGAAGAAGTTCATGAGGTATTTGGTGAATTTGAGCAATATTGGCAACGACCGATCGACGATACTCGGGAAATGACTAAAAAGGTAAAAATGCCTCAACAATTCGTGATGAGGCAGTTAGAAAATTATCCAGAGATAGTTTACATCGACGGGGCGCTAGCGAATTTGCAATGCCACAACCTGCCTAAAAACGAAATTAATTGCCGTTCTGTAGGGTGTTCTGTTTTCTTAAGTTTATCGACTTAATCGTACTATTTTCTTTTCCCGCAGCTTCTCCCTAGCCCCACTGCTTGAGAAGGGCGGACAAGATTCGGGTTTGAAGTTCCTTGATGAGTGGGCGGATTTAGAGAACTGGACTCTGTGGCTGCAACATTCATAGAAGTGCTACGATCGCAGAATGTGGAAAATTTACTTTTTATCAAATTTTCAGACTACAATTAGTAAAATTAATGACAGACTTCAACTATCACGATGGTTCCAGCTTATCCAGGCAGTATAGTTCTCAATAATAATAATAATAATAATAATAATAATTTGAAAATCGCACGCGCAGACTGCGCCTCAATATATCCTCTGGTAGATGGCTAATCCTTCATTTTATTATATAGATTCTAGATATAATAAAAATAAAAATTTCTCATCATAATATATTTTCTAATAGCAAAAAAACAGGGTATAAAAAATGACTGAAAAAAAGAATTCCAAGAAATCTCAACCTCAAGCTGGTATGAAAGCTGAAGGAAAGCAACAGAACAATCAAAACGAGTTATTTCCAGTCGTCGGAATAGGAGCCTCTGCGGGTGGATTGGAAGCCTTTACCCAATTACTCAGGCATTTGCCGATCGATACCGGCATGGCGTTTGTAATAATTCAGCATATGTTGCCGACTCAGGAAAGTGTGTTGAATGAGATTCTGGCTCGATCGACCCAGATGCCCGTGCATGAGGTAACAGAGGGGATGGCCATAGAACCAAATCAGGTCTACGTCATCCCGCCGAATTTCAGCATGACCATCGATGGAGGGGTGCTGAAGCTAAGGCCTCGCGGCAGAGTACGCGGGATGTTTATGTCCGTCGATATTTTTCTGCTTTCCCTCGCCGCAGAACGCGGGAACCAAGCCATCGGAGTCGTTTTGTCCGGGGGCGACGGCGATGGTGCCCAAGGATTAAAAGCCATTAAGGCTGCCGGTGGTATTACTTTTGCCCAATGCGAAGAATCGGCACAAGTCAGCAGTATGCCGAACACTGCGGTGGCTACGGGTCAGGTAGACTTTATCTTGACACCGGAAAAAATTGCCCAGAAAATAGCAGAACTCGGCCATCATCCCTACATTGCCGAGGGGTCTGCTCCAGAATCAACCACCAGCGAAAATGCGATCGAAACTAAAGATGCGATCGCCACAATATACTCTTTGCTGCGCGCCGTTACAGGAGTTGATTTTACTCACTACAAACAAACCACCTTGAAGCGGCGGATGCAGCGGCGGATGTTGCTGTACAAGCTGGAACGGATCGAGGATTATGCCCAATATCTCCAAAACAACCCGACAGAAGTAACGGCGCTTTATCACGATATCTTCATTCATGTCACCAGCTTTTTCCGTGACCCCGAAAGCTTTGAGGCCTTAAACAGCAAAGTTTTTCCCGAAATCGTCAAAGATAAATCACCGAAAACACCGATCCGAATTTGGGTGGCCGGCTGTTCAACCGGTGAAGAAGCTTACTCGCTCGCCATCTGCTTGTTAGAGTTTTTAGCAGATCGAGGTACCGACCTGCCGATTCAGATTTATGCGACAGACATCAGCGAAAATGCGATCGCCCAGGCCCGCCGCGGATTTTATACGCCAGTCCAAGTCGCGGATATTTCACCCCAACGGCTGCATCGGTTCTTTGTGCAAGTCGAGGGCGGATACCAAATCGCTCAGCCGGTGCGAGAACTCTGCGTCTTTGCTAAACACAACCTGATCGGCGATCCGCCGTTTTCCCGGATGGATTTGATCACCTGTCGGAACGTGCTGATCTATCTCGGCCCGCCTTTGCAGAAAAAGCTGCTGCCAATTTTCCACTATGGGCTTCGGCCCGCGGGCTTTTTGCTGTTAGGCACTTCGGAAACGGTTGGTGACTTTTCAGAATTGTTTGCGCTATTAGACAAAAAGAACAAAATTTATACTAAAAAACTGCTGTCGCATTGGCTGGGCATGGATTTAACTGCTAGCAACTATCCTGCGACAGCCGTCAACTTTCCACCGCTGCTGACGGAAAGCTTAAATGAAATGGAAATTGAGAAACAGGCCGATCGCATTGTTTTGAATCACTATGCGCCTGTCGGCGTCGTGATTAACACCGCCAGGGAGATTCTGCAATTTCGAGGACAGACGAATGCCTACCTAGAACCGTCTCCCGGTAGGGCTAGCTTGAATTTGCTGAGAATGGCAAAAGAAGGATTGCGCGTCGAACTCCGCACTGCAATTGAACAGGCCTCCAAGCAGCAGTTGCCGATCGCGCGCGAAGGCTTGCAAATTAGAGAAAGGGAGCGCATCCGCCAGGTCAAAATTAATGTGATTCCATTCCCAACAGGCGCTGCCACAAAAAACTATTTCTTAGTTTTGTTTCAAGACGAGCCGCCGATCCCTGCAATGCCTGCTGCTGTAAACAATGGTAAAGTTAACTCCGATGCTTTAGAGGGTGAAAGTTTGGAGATTGCGAGGCTGCAAGAAGAACTCAAAAACACCAAAGACCACCTGCAATCGATCGTCCAAGAACATCAAGCCGCTAACCAAGATTTGAGAGCCGCCAACGAGGAGATTTTGTCGAACAACGAAGAGTTGCAAAGTACAAATGAGGAACTCGAAACCGCAAAAGAAGAGATTCAAGCAACCAATGAAGAACTGAACACGATTAATGACGAATTGCAGCGGCGCAATATTGAATCAACTCAGGTGAGTAACGATTTACAGAATCTGCTCAGCACCATCAATATTCCGATTCTGATGGTGGGAGGCGACCTGCGAATCCGCCGGTTTACTCCCGCAATCGAAAGCATCTTCAACTTGATTTCTAGCGATGTCGGGCGCTGTCTGAGCGACATCACTCACAAGTTGATAGTGCCGGAGTTAGAGCCAATGATTGTAGACGTGATCCGCACCCTCAATTTAAAAGTTCAGGAGGTTCAAGATCGAGAGGGTCGTTGGTACGATCTGCATATTCGACCGTATCGGACGATCGACCACAAGATTGATGGGGCTGTGGTGATGTTGGTGGATATCAACGATCTCAAAGTCAGCGCCCAGCAGTTGATGGAAGCGAAAAACTACGCCGAAACGATCGTGGAAACCGTGCGGGAACCGTTGCTAGTGTTAGATCTCGACCTGCGGGCGATCACCGCCAACCGTTCTTTCTACGAGACGTTTCAGGTGCTGCCGAACCAAACTGAGCAGCGCTCATTGTTCGATCTAGGTAATGGACAGTGGAATATTCCCAAGTTACGATCGCTCCTAACAGAAATTCTGGCAGGAAATCCCCAGTTTCAAGATTTTGAGGTCGAGCATGACTTTGAGCAGATCGGGCATAAAATAATGCTGCTCAATGCCCGCAAAATGCCTCCAATTGGCGATACACAGATGATTCTGTTGGCGATAGAGGATATCACGGAGCAAAAACAGTTCGAGACAGAACGCAGCCTCCGGATTCGAGAACAATCGGCTCGTGCGGCTGCTGAGGATGCCAACCGCATCAAAGATGAGTTTTTGTCCGTCCTTTCTCACGAACTGCGGACGCCGCTCAATGCGATGATTGGCTGGGCACAGTTGCTGCGCCTAAAAAAATTTGACGAGGCTAAAACCGAGGAGGCGCTAAAAACGATCGAGCGCGCCGCCAAAGCACAAAACCAGCTCATCGATGACATATTAGACGTTTCGCGGATTACCGCAGGCCAGTTTCACCTCAACGCTTGTGAAATTGAGCTGAATCCACTGATTAAAAATGCGATGGAGGTGGTTCGTTTGGCAGCAGAAGCGAAAAATCTTCAAATGGAATCCAGGCTAACTCCTATAAAACTAAACGTATTGGGCGATCCAAGCCGTTTACAACAGGTAGTGTGGAATATACTTTCAAACGCGATTAAATTCACCCCAGCCGGAGGAAGAATTGAAGTCGCATTAGACTACATTGATGGCATGGCTCAAATCCAAGTTAGCGATACTGGTAAGGGCATTCACCCTGATTTTCTGCCCTATGTGTTCGAGCGCTTCCGTCAGGCGGATAGTAGTTTCTCTCGCAGAGAGGCTGGATTGGGGCTAGGACTCTCGATCGTCCGTCATTTAGTAGAACTCCACGGCGGTACTGTTGGTGCACAAAGTTCAGGTGAGGGACAAGGGGCAACGTTTACCGTGAGGTTGCCGATACGAACAGATATCCCATGATTGTTGACTGTTGAGGGTTGATTGTGAGTCAAAAAACTGAAAATAGGGCGCTATATTTGTTGGCAGCTTGATTCGACTTTATCAGGACGATGAAGCGCGGATTTGATATCATTCCCGCCCAGCCGGAATTAATATTATTTCTAATCTTATCTCCTGATCTGATATCGTTTCCGCTTGCATCACAATAATAAAATCGAGTCAACAGTTAACACTCAACCATTGAGTTTTTCCACCCCTCCTTCAACAGTCAACAGTCAACAATAATTGATATTATTTCTAATCTTATCTCCTGATCTGATATCGTTTCCGCTTGCATCACAATAATAAAATCGAGTCAACAGTCAACAGTCAACAATCAACAGTCAACAATGATAAGGAGTGCAACCGGAAGCGATATAACTATTTAGCAACCTTAACCTCAGCGCCATCCTTAAGAAAACCAGTCCCAGTAACAACCACCCGATCGCCCGCCTTCAAACCCTTTTTAACCACCACCTTAGCAGCAGTCAAATCGTCCACCGCACCCCCGGAAATTTCCCCGAGTTCCACCGGTTGAGCTTGCACCTTGTCCTGCCCGACAAGTTTATAAACAATAGAACTGCCGTCAGGTTGCGGCAAAATAGCTTTAGCGGGGACTTTCAAACCTTGAGCTGTTGCCGTCGAAATGGATGCGCGCAAAAACATTCCCGATCGCAAAAACTCGCTTGCCGGCAAATCAATCTTCACCGTAGCTTGCCGATTTTGCGGGTCAACTACCGGCGAAATCTCTCGCACAGTTCCTGACAACTTAATCCGCTTGTCAGAATCCGAAGAAATTTGCACTGCTGTTCCCGGCCGCACTTGCGAAACCTGAGTTTCCGGTACTTTCAATTGCAGTTCCAGCTTGTTGCCGCGAATAATCGAAAATAGTTTTTGACTTCCCGAAGAAACATCGCCAACTCGACCAATTCTTTCAGCCACAGTCCCACTATCCGGCGCTCGAACAATTGTTTGTTCGAGTTGAGTTTGTAACTGTTTGACTTGTGCATCATTGCTGCGGACACTTGCTGCGTTATTTCCGACATTTGCTCTCGCACTGCTGATACTCGCTCCGGCCGTATTCACTTTAGCACGAGCGCTGGCGAGGGCTGCTCTAGCCGTACTGATATTAGCTTCAGCAGTAGCTACTTTAGCAATAGAAGATTGCACTTCTTCCGCTGCTTTATTCTGTTCTTCCAAAGCTGTATTCAAGTCAGCTTTAGCTTTGTTCAAGTCTTGAACAGCCGTCTGCCGTTCCGTCTTTCGCCTTTCCAAATCTTGCTGACTAATTACTCCCTGAGTCGCCAAATCTTGGGTGCGGTTTACTTCTCTTTGAGCTTGATCTAATTTTGCCTGGGCGGAGGCAATGCCTGCTTTAGCTTGAGTGACACCGGCTTTAGCTTGTTCCACACCAGCCCTTGCCTGCCCGACGCCTGTTCTGGCTTGCGCTGCGTCAGCGATGGCTTTTTCAACGCCAGCTTGGGCTTGAGCAACGCCGGCTTGGGCTTCTTGTTGGGCTGACTCGGCTTGCTCTACCTGAGCTTGGGCTTGTTCTACCGTAGAATTGGCCGATTGTACTCCCGCAAGCGCTTCGGCAATTTGCGATCGTAGCACCGAATCGTCCAAAACCGCCATCGTCTGACCTTTTTCTACGGCATCCCCTTCATTCACCAACACCTGCTTGATTTGCAAACCGTTGGCCTGTGGCAGCACTGGCAGCAAGTCATAGGCTGCCACGGTGCCCGTCGCTTCCACAGTTTCACCCACCTGGGCAGATTCCACAGGCGCCACTGTCACAGCCTGAGCCGTCGCCTGCGGAGTTGCCGATGGAATTGGAGCTGCGGGACGCGAACTCTGATTTCCCCCAGTCAAGTTGACTGCTAGCAACGTTGCAGCAACACCAATCCCTGCGCCCGCCAACAAGGCAGGCCACCTGATTTCTTTGCGGGGTCCAACTTCAGTTGCTTCTGGTTCCCAAACTTGTTCCTCCTCGATTTCTGGAACTTCCAGCGCCACTTCTCGTTCATCATCCTCACCGGAGAATTGCCAGCGAGAGTTGTCTGAGACTTCACTTTCAGCTACATCCACTGCTGAGTTCCTGTCGCGCCCGCTCTCCACGGGGGGAAGGGGTTGCTTTTCTTCCGCTTCTGAAAAAACTTGATTGGTCACGGTAGTTCCTCTCGCCGCTATTAGCCTTTGGTTTTTTTATTGTAAAGAAAGATTGCGGTTTTTATATTTGATTCATTTTAGCGGATAGCCTCAGCAATCCCGCGTCCCCCTTTTGGGTGAGTGTGGCGTCGTTTCACCTTACAATGGCGAATAGATCGAAGTTTGTGCGATCGACATTTAATTTGATCTGCGTGCGGGGCATACTGAATATTAGCGCGGCGATCGTGGGGTCGATCGGGCTGTCATTGTCTCTCCCCAAGTGGTTTGGCCCTCACCAACCTATCTATGCGGAGAAAAGTCTGTCTAATCTTGAACTGATTCTTCCTAACTTATACTCTAATGTGTTTATTGTATAATACGGCACATCTGCTAAAAAATTTGTGCCACTTTATTTAAAAAAAATCAAAATGAATAGTCTCTTTTCTCCCCTCCAACAGTTTCTAATTACTTGGCTGCTACTGCTAGTGACGGGATGGTTTACCCTGACTGCTGTCAGTTATGTTGGGGAACTGGTCAGCATTTTAGTAACCGCGGGACTCGTTGCATTTTTATTAAATTATGCAGTAAAAAGACTGCAAGTATTTTTGCCCCGGGGAGTCGCTGCCGGGCTGGTTTATTTAACTGCGGGTGTAATAGTAGTAGTAATTGGTGTAACTATTGTGCCGCCGGTGTTCAGCCAAGCGAGCCAGTTGGGGGTGAGGTTGCCGGAATTGCTGGAGTCGGGGCGGCTGCAGCTAGGTGAATTTCAAGCCTGGAGTGCCGAGCGCAATTTACCGTTTGACGTGCAAATATTGGAGCAGCAACTGTCAGCTAGAGTCCAGGGACAAGTCCAGGCGATCGCCGGTACGGGTTTAGGCTTAGTTGTAGGTACTGTTAACTGGTTTGTGGACTTAATTTTTATTGTGGTGATTTCCTTTTATATGCTGCTAGACGGGCAAAGAGTGTGGCAGGGTTTGACCAGCATTTTTTCCCCAGAAATCCGCTATGTTTTAACAGAGACTTTGGAGCGAAACCTCCAGCGATTTGTATCGGGACAGTTATTGCTGGGACTATTTATGGCCATCTCGCTAACTTTGGCTTTTTGGTGGCTGCGAGTTCCGTTTTTTCTGTTGTTTGCCGTATTTATAGGATTGACGGAAATAATTCCGTTTATTGGAGCCACTTTGGGAATTGGCACTGTTAGTATAATTGTAGCGTTTATTGATTGGTGGCTGGCGCTGCAAGTCTTGGTAGTGGCGATCGGTCTCCAGCAAGTCAAAGATAATTTAGTAGCTCCGCGAATCATGGGGAATCTCACCGGATTGAGTCCGGTAATTATTTTCACAGCTTTGCTATTAGGAGGTAGAGTGGGAGGATTGTTGGGAGTTATCCTGGCAATTCCGCTCACTGGGGTTGTAAAAAGTATAGTAGAAATTGTACTCAATCCCAAATTGCCGCCCCAAACAGGCTCGTTTTTCTACAATCCTTTTAGCGGCGAGGAATTGGGAAAAATACCAGAAGAGGAAACTAGAATAATCTTGGTCGGAGATGAACAAAAGTAGTCTAATTTTTGTAGTAAGTAATTCAGTTATGAAAACTTTTATAAGTCAGGAATTAACTTGTAGCTGCTGAGTCGATTAAGAACAGACTAAAGTCTCTACAAAAAGCTTTAGTCTTTATTACTAACCCACTTAAAATCTCAAACCTAAAAACTTATGAACTGGTGGCAAAATCTTAGAAACAATCCTCTAGCTCGGTTGGGAGCCGTGCTACTGTTAATTTTTTATACAGTCGCGCTTTTAGCCGAATTTGTGGCACCTTACGATCCCTACGACTCTCAATTAAACGGTTCCTTGCTGCCGCCGACTCAGATTTATTTAAGCACCCAAGACGGGCGCTTTATCGGGCCCCACGTTTATCCTACTACTCAGGGCCCAGTGGATGCGAATACCGGCGCTCGCGAGGTAATTGTAGACTGGCAAAAACCCTCTGCTGTCGGTTTGTTTGTCAAAGGTTCCCCCTATAAATTTTTAGGATTTTTGCCTTTTGACAGACACCTGTTTGGCACTACAGGAGAAGGCCAAATTAATCTTTTAGGCACAGATGAACAAGCTCGCGATCAATTCAGTCGCTTAGTACACGGCAGCAGAATTAGCCTCTGCATCGGTTTAGTAGGAATAGCCATTTCTTTTCCCTTGGGATTGTTAATCGGTGGCATATCTGGTTATTTTGGCAGTTGGATTGATAGTATTTTAATGCGTTTCGCCGAAGTATTGATGACAATTCCCGGTCTTTATTTATTAGTAGCGCTAGCAGCAGTATTGCCACCGGGATTGACAAGTGCTCAGCGATTTATATTGATTGTGCTGATTACTTCATTTATTAGTTGGGCGAGTTTAGCGCGGGTGATTCGCGGTCAGGTACTGTCAATTAAACAGCTAGAATTCGTGCAAGCGGCGCGGGCAATGGGCGCCAACCCAATTTATATTATTGTCCGCCACGTTTTGCCACAAACTGCTACTTATGTAATTATTTCGGCTACTTTGTCTGTTCCGGGTTTTATTGTGGCGGAGTCAGTTTTGAGTTTAATTGGCTTGGGAATTCAACAGCCCGATCCTTCTTGGGGAAATTTACTATCCCTGTCTACTAATGCTTCGATTTTAGTGTTGCAGCCTTGGTTGGTTTGGCCTCCGGCGATACTGATTATTTTGACTGTTTTGGCGTTTAATTTATTGGGGGATGGGTTGCGCGATGCTCTCGATCCGAGAAGCATTCAAAGGTAATTGGGAGTTAGTAATTTCTAGTTTCCAGGCAGAGCAGATGTAACAGTTACGCCCCCTAATTTTGCAGATTAACCGGCAAGCGAATGGTAAAAGTAGAACCAACACCCTCCTGACTTTTTACTGAGATATTGCCGCCCATCATGAGGCAAAAACGCTGGCTGATTGCCAGTCCCAAACCAGTGCCGCCGTACTTGCGGGTGGTGGAAGCGTCTGCTTGGGTAAAGGGTTGGAAAATTTGCTGCAACTGGTCGGGAGTCATCCCTATTCCTGTATCTGTACAATTAACAACTAAAAATTCTTTACTAGCAATTGAAGATTGAGAACTTACCGCAGGTTCAGAAGTGTTTTCTTGTTTTGCTTCGCTGCTGTCGCCCGCAATTTTTTCGCGGCTGGCTGTGAGGGTAATTGTACCGTTTTGAGTGAATTTGGCGGCATTGCTCAGCAAATTTAATAAAATCTGCTGCACTTTCGTAATGTCACCGTGCATAGTGCCGATATTCGTAATTCGATCCAAGTTGAGAGTGTTGCCGTTTTTCTCAATTAGCGGCGCGGCGGTGGAGGCGACTTCTTCAATCAAGGCAGCGATGTCGAAGGTTTCTAAGTAAAGATCCATGCGACCGGCTTCGATTTTAGAAATGTCGAGAATGTCGTTAATTAGCGATAGCAAGTGTCTGCCGGAAGTGCGAATTTTGTCTAAATCTGGGGTGAGTTCATCGTAACCCAATTCTGCGGTTTCTTCTTGGAGCATTTCGCTGTAGCCGATGATGGCATTCAGAGGTGTTCGCAGTTCGTGGCTCATGTTTGCTAAAAATGCACTTTTTGCGGTGGAAGCAGCTTCGGCTGCTTCTAGGGCCAGTTGCAAGGCGGATTCAAAGACTTTGCGATCGCTAATATCCTCGACGCTGCCTTCATAGTAGAGTACCTTGCCGTCGGCGTCGCACACTGCACGCGCGCTTTCGGAAATCCAAATTACCTTGCCGTCAACGCGGTAAACTTGTGACTCAAACCCCGAAACTTCTCCGAATTCTTCCATCACCCGCATAAACTTGTCGCCCTGCTGAGGATTGACGTAAGCTTGCTGTCTGATGTTGGTGAGATTTGATGTTAATTCTTCGGGAGTGGCGTAGCCATAGATGCGCGCTAAAGCTGGATTTACGCTCAAGAAGTGGCCTTCGGGGGTTCTTTGAAAAATGCCTTCGACGGCATTTTCAAAGATGCTGCGATATTTTTGTTCTGCTTGACGCAAAGCACTTTGTGTACGATCGCGCTCGCTGGCTTCGATCGCCAATGATACCAAATCTGCCAGGGAAGCAGCAAAATTTTGTTCTTCTAATGTCCAGTTGCGAGTAGTTCCCACTTGTTCGATACAGATGACTCCAACTGTTTGTCCTCCCAGCCGCACCGGCGCGTCTAAGGTAGAAGTAGTACCCACTTGTGAAAAGTAAGATTCGGCAAATTCTCTAGTTCTAATATCTGAAAGAGCGTCCTCGGCTGCGATCGTCCGGTGTTCTTCCAAAGCTTGAAAATAAGCTGGATAGTCTGCTGCTGCGAGTTCATTACCTTGGGAATGCTGGTGGTTGCTGCGGTAAAATTGGTCGAGACATTGCAGTTTCGAGCGGCTTTCATCGTACAACCATGCTCCGGCTCGTTCTGCATCTAGGGTATGAGCCGCCGCTTCGGTGATTTGCCTCAAAGCTACTTGCAAATCACCTCGATACAGCGCTTTATTTCTTGCGAGTTCTACCAAAACCGTATTTTGTTTGAGCAATTGTTTTTGCCTTTGGCGTCGCGCCGATTCGGCTCGCTTCTGTTCGGTAATGTCGCGGATTACGCAAATTACGGATTCTTCTGAAAGCGGTGAAATGCTGGCGGCAAAACAAACTTCGCGGTCGTCAATGGTTAAATCGTACTCGATGCTGACAGTTTGCTGAGTATCTAAAGCTGCTCGGATGTGGTTGAGAAAATTGTCGGCTGTAGCTTGCGGAAACACCTCTGTGAATGTTTTGCCAACTAATTCTTCGGCTGGTTTGTAGAGCAGAGAAAGATTTGTGGGCGCGATTTTTAAATAGCGGCCGCTGGCGTCCACAACTATAATTAATTCGTTCATAGCTGCGAACAAAGCCCGCAATTCTGCTTCGGCAGCTTCGAGTTCGGCAGTCCGCTCTGCTACTCGCTGTTCTAAACTAGAGTTGGTTCGTTCTAGGGCAATAAAAGACGATCGCAATTGTCGGGCCATTTGGTTGAAAGACTGAGCTAGAAAGCCGAGTTCTTTGACGCCTTGAACTTCGACTTCGCCGTTTAATTCTACAGAGGTGAAGTCGGATGACTCCGACATTTTGGTTAAAGCTTTGGAAGCTTCCAGCAATCGAGTAATCGGTTTGACAACCCAGCGAGTGGTAAATATTCCGAGTGCGATCGCCAGTACGAAGGCAAAAAAGCACAATAAGATAGTTGTGCGAGTGTTGGCGTTAATTTGCTCCATAAAGTCTGCTTCCGGGATTGCGACTACAACCAGCCAATCGAGGCCACGACCGTCTTGCAGGGGAGCAACGGTAATGAATTGACGTTTGCCGTCTATCTCGAAGGTAAACTGTCCTTTGCTGTCAATGCGTTCAAAACTACCAAATCGTTGTTGCAAATATGTGGAGGCCGATCGAATTAGCAAATTTTTGCTCTGTGTCGCCAACAGCCGTTTTTGTCCGTCTTTGTCGGTGACAAAGGGCAGTTCGTCTGTGGAACTGGCGACTATTTCCCCGCTGCGTTCGATCGCAAAAACTTGTCCTGACGGGCTAATTTTGATGCTTTTAAGAAAATCGCTGATTTGAGAAAGAGTCAGGTCAATTGCCAATACCCCCCGCAGGTTTCCTGTTTCATTGTAAATAGGCATCACCGGCGTAATCCCCAGCACTGGCGGTGCTGCGAAAGGGTAGATGGGAGACCAAGTGGCTTTGCCTGACTGTTTGGCAGCTTGATACCAGGGTCTAGTACGGGGGTCATAGGGGACGGTTTTGATTAGCTCAGTGCGATTTCCTTGGCTGTCGAGGCGATAAATTTGGCGGTTGGGAGCGGTGGATTCGTCTCTGATGTATACTAAGTGTTCTGCTTCTCGCTTGAGCAAGACGAATCTGCCCTGTTCGTCGCCGTAGTAGATGGTTGTATTTCGATCGCTCAGCTTGGTCTGGTTCCACAAATAGCGCTCTAAATTGGGGAAGTCTTCCGGGTCTATGTTTCCAGAGGCGATCGCAGCAGTATTCATTTGCAGGAATAAATGAGACACATCCCCAAAACTGCGGAAATTTTCTTTAGTTCTCGCTGCGACTTCCAAGCTTAACCTCGTAGCAAGGTCATTGACGGCTTTCTGGCCATTGCGAAACGAAAGCCATCCAGTCACGCCGACTGCTACGGAGATTTGCACCACCAGCGGTATCAACAAGACTAGGCTCAGTGACATCTTGGGGGAGCTTTTCATCAGACAACTGCTTAAATTTTTAAATAACATCAATATTCTGACACCTACGGGGTTTGCGTATTGTTTGTCGTTTAAAAGATGCCCTAGATATAATTTACAAAGTTGTGCCGCAATAGTGAAGTGGGGTGGCGGGCTGCTCAAAACTTGGCTGAGATTTCCACCGCTACCGTAAAAAATTGTAATATTAATCATGCCACTACTTGCGTGAATGTGGCGATATCTCTGGGGAGTCGCGCCCAAAAAGTCACCCCAGGTTAGAACAAATGCAATTGTAGACCCGCAATCCCAACCCTGTTTGTCATCAGTCATTCCCAATTATTCAATTCTTTAATCTAAAATTTAAAATCTCAAATCTAAAACTGTATCTGTTCCTCCGGGCGCAGATGCCCCACCTTATCCCTGCTTAATAAAAATTTGATTTTAATTTTTTCTACAGTGCCAGGACAAATGTAAATTCTGTGACAATCGAGTGTTAAAAAATTTGCTATTAATAATATAAGCAGCCAAAATCCCGATCGCACAAAGAGGATAATTGAAGCATCTGCATTTCATCAACGCCAGCAAAGTAAAGCGTTTTTGGCTTTTTTGGACGGTCGACATTTTGGCAAAATAATACTTCTGGAGGATGACATGAACTATACATTTGAAATCCTGGGCGTATCTCCAACTTTAACATTTTTTAACCAGCAGCAGGAATTGCTGAAACAACAGCAGCAGTCGGGTGTAGAATACTTGGGAAACTGGAAGTGTACTCTCGATGCGTTTGTGGCATCCGTGGAGACAGTTTCTCCTTACCGGGGCTGGGATGTCGATCGAGTTGTAGACACCGTGATTAGTTTCTGGATGAACAACTCCGATAGCGTCCAGTATTGGAGGCACAGGCTGGAGGATGCCGGCAGCGAAAACTTGTTAGTAGCCAGAGTAGGCGATATCAAGTCTTTGCAAGCCGCCTTTGAATCGCTGCTGGGCGAATAGGAAAATCGCCAATTGCGAAAAAGTCGATCGACTTTTTCGCAAAAATCAACTCAACTGTCTATTCACAATTCCCAATTCCCCTGATTGGCGGCACGGAAGTTGCAGATATAAAATATCTGTTTTTTCCAGCTTCTAGCTTCCATCTGCCAGATGTCTTCAACATCGGGCTAATGACTAATGACTTCGCAATTGGCAATTCCCAAATATTATGTCTCGTTCCAAAGCCCTGCAATCTTATATTTTTGTCCGCTTGCTCCTCGCACCGCTAATGTTGTGGACAATCACCACAGCAGTATTTTTATTGTTGCGGGCCACTCCGGGCGACCCCATAGATGCCATTCTCGGCTCGCGAGCTCCCGCAGGCGCCAAAGAAGCAATGCGAACTCAACTCGGCCTCGACGCACCCCTGTGGCAGCAATATCTCACATACATGAAAAACTTGTTGAGCTTCGACTTGGGAACCTCCATCACCACTCGCGGACAAACCGTGTGGCAAATTATCGGAGATTATTTCCCCGCTACAGTGGAATTAGCAGTTTGTAGCATGGCCATAGCTTTAATTGTCGGCATCAGTATCGGTTCCCTGGCAGCATCTCGCCCCAACACTATTTTCGATGCAGCAGGTCGTTTGTTTGGCATTATCACTTACTCGCTGCCCGCTTTTTGGGCTGGCATGGTTTTGCAGTTGATTTTCGCAGTGCAGTTGGGATGGTTTCCTTTGGGAACTCGCTTTCCCGTCACATTCCCCGCCCCCGAAGGCTACACGGGACTCTACACGATTGACAGTCTCCTGAGCGCTAACCCTGGTCAGTTTCTCACATCTTTGCATTATTTGGCACTTCCGAGTTTGACGCTGGGCATTCTTTTGAGTGGCATTTTCGAGCGCATTGTCAGAGTGAATCTCAAGCAAACTTTGCAAGCAGATTATGTCGAAGCAGCTAGAGCTAGAGGCATTCCAGAATTCCAGATTTTATGGGCTCACGCTCTGAAAAATGCACTAATTCCGGTGATTACTGTCTTAGGATTGACTTTTGCTGCACTGTTGGGCGGTGCTATTTTAACAGAGGTTACTTTTTCTTGGCCGGGGTTGGCAAATCGCCTTTACGAAGCGATTAGCTTGCGGGATTATCCAACTGTTCAAGGTATTGTGGTGTTTTTTGCGGCAATTGTAGTAATTGCCAGCATTGTAATTGATATTTTGAATGCTTACGTTGACCCGCGAATTCGGTACTAAAAATATCAAGGAAGAAGGGCGACGGATGGGCGACTGTTGCACTTTCGGCTTTTTCTACCCCTATTTTCTGCGTTCGCGAGATGTTGCAGCCAGCGGCGGCCCTGTAGAAGCAGTTGTCAAAAAGATCGATCGGCTTTTAGAGTGACGACACTTAGCAATTTATGGGCAATACTGGAGAAAATAAAATTATACATTTGAGGAAACGCTGATGAGATTATTGCGAACAATCGCCGCTCTATCGGCGGCATTGACCCCACTGATGGCTGAAGCTGCCTTTAGCCGTCCCATGCCGGGAACAGCCGATTTTCCCAGAGCTTCAAACCCCGATGTAAATGTGCCGGTTTGCTTCATCGAAACCCGAGGCGGCACAACTTTTGATTTAGTCAGCTTGTGCGGCAGCAATGCTGCTCCCCAAAACCCTGCTCCGGTTGCGGGCAACCCCGCCAATGCTCCTGCAAATAACCCCAATGGAGGTGCTCCGCCTCCTCCCCCGAACCCCAACGCCATCACCAGAGATGGTACCGGCACCCCGATAACTACTCCAACAGGCACGGCAAATCCCAACAATCAGAATAATCAGAATCCGGGAACTTCGCCCAATACCAATCAGAATAATCAGAATCCGGGAACTGCGCCCGCAGGTACTCCCAATAATGCCAATCCGGGAAGTTCACCGAGTACCAATCCCAATAATCTCAATCCGGGAAGTTCGCCCTATACCACTCCGAATAATAATGCCAATCCCGGAACTTCGCCGAATACCACTCCGAATAATAATGCCAATCCGGGAACTTCGCCGAATACCAATCAGAATAATCTCAATCCGGGAAGTTCGCCCTATACCACTCCGAATAATAATGCCAATCCGGGAACTTCGCCGAGTAGCAGTCCCAATAATAGTGCGTCTCCCACGGGTGGAACTGCTGGCGGCGGCAACGGCGATTTAGTTCCCACTCCCAATCTCAATCTTCCGAGAGTGCCGCCGAGTTCCTTTGGCCCTGGAGGTGTTGCACCGACTAGAGATGCGATTGATGGCCCCCGCCAGTAATAGGCGAAGTGCCAGAACTTTCTATCACAGAAACCGGGTTTCTCTGAAACCGTCTCTTTTTTAGGGATTGTTCACCCGCGAGAAAGCCGGAATATTTATTTGCCTGCGTAATATTGATGTCAGGTGCGATCGGCATATTTTGTAGCAGAGTAGCCAAATAAAAGTTAAGCTAAGAACTTGTAGACGCTATTAGCCAAGCACTCTTTCAAAACTGGACAACCAGGTAGAAGCAGTGAGAAATAGCCAGCTTTAATCCGTAACAGGATTAGCGATCGGCAAAGGTTAAAATTATTACCAGGCGGGTGCTCGCCAGCTCCAAGTTCTCACGCTAAACCATTCAACAGGCATATTTTTGTTAAGCCCGTGTGGTTTGGAAAGTATCGGCTGATAACATTAGCCAGACAAAATTAACCCGATTATTCGGAGGCTCTTCATGAGCAAAATATTTGTTTTAATAAATTGGAACAAAATTGCTCTAGACCCGACCGCACTTGAGGAGGACATCTAGTGTCAAACTTAGTTCAACGCTTAGAAATAACCGCTCATCCGCAACTAGAAAAATCCCTCGGCTATCGAGGAGATAGTCGCTGGGTAGCTTGGCGCTGGGAGCCAGACATCGACCAACTTATTTCCAGCGACGGCAAAACAGTCGGCACTGGCAATAATATGGCTTGGCTGGTGTTTTTGCAGCACGATTTAGTCGATCCTGCGCTACAAGAGTACAACCTCGGCGAGGGCGATCGCTACTGGCTGCTTTTAGACACCGAAACTAGAAATCTCTACGTCGGCGAAGGGAAAACAGTTCAAAGTTTGCTCGAACAGCCGGAAAGTTTAGGTTTATTGGCTTGTCTCGATGGCGGCAATGCCGATCGACAAACTGGTGAAACTTGGCAGCAAACCCTATCTCAACTAACAGCCAAACCAGTTGTTCGCAACCTGACAAATGCCCTTCCGTTCGGTATCGCCGCCGCTTTGATAGGTGCTTTAGGCATCGGAACCGGATTGTGGGTAGTGCCAACTGTGCAGCAGAAACTAGCCGAAAAAACAGCTTTTATTTCCCCAATTAGTTCTGGCGCCAACTGCGGGCTTGGCGGTTCCGACGATTTTTCAGGTTATATCGGTTCGTCAAGCGGAAACAAAGAACTTCATTTAATAGGCGTTTACGAAGCCAATGCGGATCACAAGAACCGAGATTTATCAAAAAGTGCGATCGAAGTCAAAGTAGAACGCCGAAACAAGCCAATAATTCTCGCGCTTTCAGCCTACGAACCCGTGCAATGGAACATTACCGCAGAACCCGGCGCAGTTATCGAAAAAATCATCGTTAACGGATACCACAACCAAACTGTTTCAGGAGTTTCTGGAATTCCAATTGAAGAGCACAGCTACGAAGAAACCGGGGACAATCTCGGCGACTTTATCTACAAGTGGGGTGCTACCCCTGAAAGTAGCAATACTTCTTCCCTCGTGACTAAATTGGAACAGAGAAACCACACGAATTTAACTTCCTTTCAAGGATGCTACAGAGGTAAGAACTTTAGTATTAATTGAGAGCAGCGACAGAGGCGAGAAGTTATACGATTTTCGATTTTCGATAGGGAATAACTGATTAGATATGGATGAAATTTGTTACAGTTCCATGCTTTTTTTACTTGTGTTAAAACCTATCCCCCTAAAATTACAAAACCCGCGCCGGCGGGTTTTTTATTGAGAGTTAAACTTATTGGCACCTCTATGGTATGATATCCGGTGGCGCGATCGCCAATTCCCAATTCTAACAATACTAATATATTGGCTATGAAATACTGGCACGAAACGCTCGCAGTAGCACAGCGGATTTTAATTGAATTGGGGAGGCGGCGACGCAGCTTAGTCTTGTGGAGTATTTTTCCAGTTTCTATCTTGCTAATTAACGGTTTAATTTTAAAAGAACGCGCTAATCTCAGCACAGCAAAAGCCTTTGAAGTTGCTGCACCTGCAAGCTTAGTAGGAGCGGCTTTATTTTTTAGCTGTCTCGGTGGTAGCGTAGCAACAGTAGTAGCAGAGCGAGAACAGCATACCCTCAAACGCTTGTTTATTTCCCCGCTGAGCGGCACTTCTTACTTTTTAGGAATTTTCCTCGCCCACAGTTGTATCGGCATCGGTCAGGTAATTTTAGTATACACGATCGCCTCTTTTTTAGGAGCACAATTCCAAGGCTCTATTCTGCTAGGATGTGCGATTATTCTGCTCAGTATTGTATCTTATGTAGGTGTAGGCTTTATTCTCGGCACCCAGTTTGCGAGGCGCACTGAAGATGTCAACTCGCTAGTAGCAGCTTTCGGCGTTCCTTTGTTGATTTTAGGAGGCGCATTTTTGCCTACTTCGCTCTTTCCCAAAAGTCTGCTGGAACTCGCCCAGTACAATCCAATTTATCACATGAACGAAGCGCTGATGGGCGTGTGGGCTGACGGCAAAGATTTGGCTGATATTGCAGGACACTTTTGGTATTTATTCATATTTTCTATTGCCATGATTGCAGGTGGATGGCTTTCTTACCGCAGGATGCTGAGAGTAGAAAGAAGACTTTAAAACTATCTCATTATGCCGTAATTATTGCTCTCTCTCTTCTCTGACTCTCCGCCCTCTGCGCTCTCTGCGGTTTAATCGGTCAGAAACAACCGTAAATATATAAAATAATACGGAGAATTAAAGCAGTGTTGCAAATTGAAAAGCTAAATAAGTCTTACGGCGAGCGTTCAGTGCTTAAAGATTTAACACTGCACATCCAAGCTGGAGAAATTTACGGTTTGCTCGGACCCAACGGGGCGGGCAAAACTACAACTATCAATATTTTATGCAATTTGCTAAATGCCGACAGCGGTCAAGTTTCTATTAATGGCGAACCTGTTTCTGACTCTACAAAATCCTTAATCGGTGTAGCGCCCCAAGAAAATTTGCTTTACAAAAGCCTTAGCTGCGAGGAAAACCTCAACTTTTTTGCTCAAATTTACGGCTTAGAGCGTAAGCAGCGGCGCTATCAAGTAAGACACTGTTTGAAAGCAGTTAATTTGACAGATAGAGCTACAAGCCCAGTGGAAACTTTGAGCGGAGGAATGCAGCGACGTTTGAATATTGCGGTGGCTTTGGTACATCAGCCTAAATTAGTAATTTTAGATGAACCGACAACTGGTTTAGATATTGAGGCCCGCTATGAAATTTGGGAGTTAATTCAGCGCTTGCAATCGGAAGGAATTACAATTCTGCTGACAACTCACTTGTTGGATGAAGCTGAGCGGCTGTGTCAGAGAATCGGGATTTTGAAAAATGGCAGTATTGTCGCTGAGGGGAGTTTGGAAGAGTTGCAAAAACTGATTCCGGCTCAAGAAATTATCGTGGTAAAAACCGACGAAGAAGCTGAAGTCATCGCCCGCGCTAAACAATACAGTTTCATTCCCCGCCGCTACGGTAGCGATTTAGCTTTTTGGCTGCCGGAACGTTTAGAATTAAAAGAGATTATTTTGCTGTTCGACGGGATTTCTATTGATTCAATCGCTCGGTATCCGGTGCGCTTAGAACATATTTATGTCGAAGTTACAAAACAAACTGCATCTTAATCTGCGTTCATTAGCGTACATCCGCCACCATCTGCAGTTAAAGTTCCAAAGTAATTAACTGAGCAATTTCATCCGTTTGAAAAGCCAACGCCATCGGCTTTTGCACTGCCGGAATCACCTGCACATCATAGAGTTCCGGGACAATTCCTTCAAACCGCAACCAGTGAACGATCGCCCCAGTAGTCAAATCAATCACCATCATACCACAGCGAGCCTCAGCATCCTTGGCTAGCAACAACTCATCCAATTCTAAACCGCTAAAAGTGTTGTCACCACCCCGAGGTTTCGAGAGTCCAACAATTGCCCAATTTTGCCAAAAAGCCAGTCCTCGGACATATCCCGGACAAAACGTAATGGCCTCAAATTTCCCTGTATCTAAATCCACATATCCTAATTCGCCTCTCCCCGAATTCAGCAACCACAACTTGTCTTGATACCAGCGAGGTGAGTGCGGCATTGACAACCCTGTGACGATAATATCATTAGATTCAATATCAATAACTATACCGCCATTTTTTCGGCGATCGCGCCAGCCATCCACCACATCCGACTGACTCGACGCCGTGACATATTTCGCCTCTCCTTCTACCATCGCCAAACCGTTGAGGTGACAGCGGTCTTCATTTATATATTGTGAGATAAATTGCGGTTTCCATAAAGGTTTACAACTGTGGCGATCGCTCACTGTAGCGATACAATTAAACAAAGTGCTAATAAAAAGGATTTGATTATTTTTATCGACTGCGATATCGTGAATGTCGATGTCACCTGTAGTATAGCCGATTCTTGGTATATATAATTTATCGTATCCTTGGTATAATTTCCCGGCTTCTAAGACATT
>NZ_JAUBQB010000157.1:0-4188 GCF_036701035.1 Microcoleus sp. Pol7_B2
TGGCACATCTCTTGATGAAGTTATTCGTGCTTATTGTGCAGAAAGAGTGTCTCATACTTATTTGAAATGACTATATGACTTGTTCGCACAGTTCATCGAGATTGGTCTGAGCTTCAGTATAAGTTACTTGGGTTTATGTGAATGACATGGTTTTTGGCTTCCCAATACTTTGGACTTTCTTCGACTTGACAAGACTTAGCTTTTATAGTCACAATCATCTTTAAGAGGCACTATTATAGCTTTCCCATAGGAAAAAAATGACTGCACAACCATTATCCCTCCCCCAAGCAAACTTAAAAATGGCTCTCTGGGCTGAAAATGCTGCAAAAGGTTCGATCGCACATCAACGTCTATCTCTGTTCCAAAGCACTTAAAAATTTAATAAATTCGATCGCCACCACCACCCCAAACGCTGCAATCAGTAGAGCGGATATCAACCAAATTGCTGCAATCCCTTACTGTGCAAATTCTCCTCAATGTGCTGCATTTCCTTCATATCCTCACCCGCAACTATCCCGTAAATTTCCGTGTAGATTTTTCCGTATTTAACCTTCTCTAAAGCCGACAGGATGATCAAGTCCTTGCGAGCGAGTTCTGATTTCAGCGTCACAAGAATCGATTCCAAAGTCCCATCCATTCGCCAGCTACTGGAATATTGAGCCACCTCCTTTCCCAGCCCCAGTAAGGTATGGCGCTGCACACAAAGCGGAGTCGAACCATTAACTCGGAAATTGGCATCAATGGCATACAACTCTCCTTCAGAGTCTTCCAGCACGTCGAAGCCAATAACGCCGAAATAACCCTGTTGGTGAGCATATTTACCAATAGCGGCAATCATCTCAAAAAACCTACTCATGTCGGTTTCGCGGTAGTGAATTAGTCCCCCTAAATAGCTGCCCTCTGGCGTGACAAGTTGGCTGGTAGTGCCGATAAGCGTGATATTTCCCGTTTTGCTTACATAGAACTGCACGCAGTAGTTCTGCACTTCATTCTTGACGAATTCCGAGACAATAATCGTATCCAGCAACTTAATATCGAGATATTTCCTCACTTCCTGCAAGCAGTAGTTCAGATCGCTGGCGCTTTTGATAATATAAGTGCCTTCTCCAGAAAGTCCGTGGGATGTTTTAATCAAGTAGGGGAATTGCTCTGGTAACTGAATGCTTTCGAGATTGACTTCGTGCAGATTGTAGGTTTGGTATTTCGGACATTGCACGCCTAATTCTGCTAGCGTGGCTTTGCTGAGTAAGTGGTAGTGGATGTCGGGATGGACGGCGTGTTTTTCAGGTTTGAGGTTGTCGAAGGGAAATAGAGTCAGGAGTTTGTCAAAGCGATCGCTTACGCTGAGATCTTCGAGATAAGTTGAGCAGTCTATCATCTCCATACTGCTGTAGCTGAAGCCAAAATGTTCCCGCCAATAATCCATCAGCGAGTTCGGCGGCTGATTAATCACAATCCCTGGGATGGCATCGCCTAACACAGCCAGATTTTTCCAAGGTTCCTTCTGACCAATCTTGTCGAAAGAAGTTTTGGTGGCTTCACTGCTGCCGTCTTGAATAAAGTATTTTTTTCTGTTGGGGTAAGCAGCCCAACTGGCAGTTGCAGGATAATTTAGGATGAACGCATAACGTGCATCTGTGATGTCTGCAGCAAACAAATCGGAAAGAGAATTACCCTGAAAGTAAGGAAAGTCGTATGTTGAGTTCATAATAAACCTTCAACTAGAGTTTGAATTGAACTGTTTTGCCGACCACTAAGTAGCTCGACATAATTAAAAGTAGGGTGGGCAATGCCCGCCCTACAAATTGAAAAAGTGTTTATTGATGCCCAGCTACTTAATACCTAGAAAACAAGATATTAGTTGCGGAATTTTAACACTCTCCAACTAGGGAGAATGCAACCTCAATAATTTCAATGATGGACGAGTTGTTTTTTCTTCGTGAACACAGCCACCTTGTCCATTCCTGAGGTTCTATAAGCACAAGCCATGTCGGTTGAGTTATGCGCCCAGCCAACCCGCCCTTGAGGGTCTATGAGGATGCACCCGGCTTCTCCTGCCACCTTAGATGCCAGAGTCTCAATAGCCATCTGCGCTGCATCGTCTGGGTGCTTGCCGGACGCGAGAATGTCGATCGCCGTCTTAGCTAGAACTACTGGTATAATCGACTCGCCATCGCCTGTGGTCGAGCAAGCGCCCTGTTCATTTTCAGCAAACAAGCCTGAGCCGATAATGGCGCTGTCGCCGACGCGACCGGCGGGCTTATTCATAGTGCCGCCTGTTGAGGTACCGGCAACTAAGATGCCGCTGCTGTCCAAAGCTACACAACCAACGGTATTGGGGCGGTCAATAACTTCTTTTTCCTCCTCCCACTCTTCCTGTTGCTCATCAGCGATTAAGTCTTCTTTTTTACACATCTCGGCTCCATTTTCGGCCGCAAAATGTTCTGCGTGATCCGCTACTAAGAACATGGGTTTTTTATCCATAATCTTTCGCGCCACGGAGATGGGATGCCGCACGCCTTTAACATTTGCGAGGGCTCCCCAAACTAATGAACCGCCTTCCATCATCGCTGCGTCTAGCTCTACCTCTCCCTTACTGTTGAGAACCGATCCAAAGCCTGCGTTAAATGTCTGGTCAGCTTCCAGAACCCGGATAGCTGCCTCAACAGCTTCTGCTGCTGTACCCCCGCTTGTGAGCACTGCCCAACCAGCTTCTGCTGCTGCGGTACAGCCTGCATTGTTCGCTGCAACCTTATCTTCTGTGATGGTTTTTGCTCCACCGTGAACAATAATACTCAGTACCATAAATTTCCTTTTTTTTATCTTAAGCTCTACTTAAAAATTCCTTATATCATTCGTTATATTAATCAATTTATTATAAGCAATTTTCAAGTAGTTTCTTTGATGCTAGTTATATAGCCTAGCTATGTTGAATTTAGGATTCGTCTATCTTCAGATATAATTATTTTTGTCGATATTTGTATTCCTCCCGACCTAGCTATTTACGAATTATTAATATATATGTTGCTAAAGTTATGTCAATAGTTTGATCGCATTTAGCTTCGAGTTAGTTAAGGAACTTGAAAGAGTTAGGGAATAAAGATGAGGTAAAACTTAAGGGGATGCACTACACCTTAACAGGCAAAATTGCTAAACGTGAAGAATGAGACTTTGAGAGAAAAGAGGTGCGATCGACTTTCACATCACTCTGAGCCTTTCTGCTGACCCGCCAAAAACCCGCGCAGCCGCAACAAACTAGCCGTTTGACCCAAACTCAGCCTTAGCAGCGGCACTCCCGTGCGATCGCTAATTCGGCGGTACTGTTATTGCTGTGCGAAAATTGCTAGTTTTACTGTTAACAAAAGTTGCAATTTTTTTTTACTAAAACCGCAACTAAAGGCATATAAACGCATAGAAAAGTTACAAATTACCATGAATTAATTTAGATTACTTTCCTGAAAGTAAGGTTGATTCTTGGTTCAGTAACTTTGGCTGCTTTCGGGATTTGGTGTTGCCAAGAATGCTGGGTTGCTCCTTTCATCAGCAGGAAGCTTCCAGGAGTTAATTGAATTTCTAATTTCGTTTCTTTTTGGTATTTGTGCCTGAGCATAAAACGACGAGTAGCCCCAAAACTTACAGAACCGATCGCTGGGTTTTCACCAAGTTCTGATTCATCATCACTGTGCCAAGCTACACTATCTTTGCCATCGCGATATAGATTAAGCAACACGCTGTTAAACACTGTACCTGCTATTGCTTCTATTTTAGATTTGATTGTTATGAGTGTAGGTGTCCATAGATTAGGCTCCATTTTTATTTTGGAGTAAGTGTAAGATTTACCTGCATCTCCGTACCATGCGCTAAGCCGCGGTATAGCGACTTGCTTGCCAAAAAGCAGAGCCACCTCTTGCTTCCAATTAATAGTGCCGTACAATTCCGCAAATATCTCGTTGCTCTCATTGTTATTGAAGAAGTCGCGGTACATGATTATTTCGGCATCAGGTAGAAATAATTGCTGACCATGCTTCTGGCTTTCTGCTTTTGGCTCTTCCCACAATGAAAGTTGAGTATACATAAATCTGCTCGCTGATTACGTTTTACTGAAATTTATAAATACAGCACTTCCGGATGTTATGAGGTACAGTAGCAGCAATTAGCAAACCAGTTTTTGAGATGTTTGGGATTCAT
>NZ_JAUBQB010000036.1:0-8722 GCF_036701035.1 Microcoleus sp. Pol7_B2
CCTGGCACATCTCTTGATGAAGTTATTCGTGCTTATTGTGCAGAAAGAGTGTCTCATACTTATTTGAAATGACTATACATAATCCGTTGCCGAACTTCCTTCGCCTCCAATTATTCGTTCATATTCTTGTACGTAGCAACAGCCGAAGGCGAACTCCGGTTTAAATAACGGAATATCCAATACTTAAATACCGTATCCAAGATAACGGGAAACGTCGCAATGAACAAAAATATGAACTGCCTATTTTCTGGCAGTCCCAAATGCCTCGATACACCTTCAAGAACTACTTCCCAACCATGAGGCGAGTGGAATCCCACAAACACATCTGTAAACAAAATAATTACGAAAGCTTTCGCACTGTCGCTGAGCCCGTAAATAACATCGTCCATGAAAGACTTTAAAATCTCAATCTCTTTCTTGTTAGTGACGATAATCGTGGCAAAGGCAATCAAGGAAATCAAATCGGCAAAAATATTTTTAATAGCTCCACCACTTTCAGATCGGTATTCCTCCGCTAGTTCAACTGCTTTCTCGGCAATCTTCTTTTCCGTTTCTTCTAAAGAAAGCGAGGGAGCAGTGCCTATTAACCTTTCAAATTTGAGGTGCTGCTCAAATCTCTCCAGTTCTTGAAATGCTTCTTCTTCCAGGTTAACATTTATGAAAAGAGGAGCATTTTCTTTGCCTCTAAAATGGTCAACCACCGGCCCGACTAAAAAGTTTTTGGAGATTTGATTCGTCAACAGCGGAACTAAAATCAAAAGCAAAATAAATCTGAGAGAAATAATTGTTTTTACTTTGGAATTGCGAAAATTCTTAACTACTTCTTTTTCTGCTCCAGGGTCTAAATCTTTAGTGATGCGATTCAAAGTTCCCAAAAGCGAGCGCGGTAATAAATTGACTTCTTCATAGTTAGTGTCAACCTCACCATCGTGAATCTTAACAGAATTAGCTGAACCTTTATTTTGGTCAAGTGGAGAGCTGCTATTTGTAGATTTAGCCTGCACATTTACTGAAGTGACAACCGGAACAATTGCCGTCGCTCTACTATTATTAATATACTTGTCGATGACTCCATCAATAAACTCTAGCTTCTCAAATATAAGGGATGCTCTATCTTTATTGTTGAGATGTAATCCATGCTGGTGATAATCAGCGCTGTGCCCCGTTTTCGGTTTGGCTCCAACTCGCTCCGGCAGTTCCAAAAAAGAACGGCTAGCATTAAACTCAACCATTCGGGTTTGGATGACCTTGAGGTATTTTTGCAGTTCGGATTTAAAGTAAGACAGGGTGCTTTGTCCGTAATCTCCCGATCGATCAGAGATTCCTTGACCGCCAAAATGCTCGTCTTCGATCGCCTTAATTGCTAACGCAGCATCGTAGGCCTGTTCTAGAGCCCTCTCAGGCGTTTCTCGATACCATTGGTGAAGGCTGTAGAGATATTTTACAATCCTGTTCCAGGGAGAAGTATTCATAGCTAAAGCTGGTTAGTTGGCTGTAGACATTAGTGATTAGAGTATTCACGGTATGGTAACAAATTTACATAAATTGACAACTGCTACGGAGGATTCAATTTGGATTCTCGGATCTGGCCGCAGTGGCAAAACCACTCGTTTAGTCGAGCAGTTCTGCATTTGGAGCAAAACTGTCAAGCCCTTGCCCACAAAAGTTTCAGGGCGATCGAGTTCCGGGCGGCGGCGGGCTGGACAAACTGCCCCAGCAATTTTAGTCTTAGCAGCTAACGGAGACAACCGGCTAGAATTGGCCGATCGCATCGCCGTCGCTACCGAAGGAAAATATACCTTTCACTCCACAACGCCCTTCGGTTTTTTTGAGCAGGAGGTATTGCTATTTTGGCCCCTGCTAGTTCAGTCGCTGAATTTGAGAGCTCAATTTCCCTTGCGACTGCAACCTGAAACAGAACTGGAACTTGCCGCGAGACTCTGGCGTCGCGAACTAGACGAAGGCATTTTGCAACAAACAGGGGTAAGTCCAAACCGAATGGTGCGTCGAACACTAGACTTATTACAACTTGCTGCTGTCAGCGGTACGCCCAGAGAAGAGATTCCCAGCATTCTGGAACAGGGATTTGCTATCTCAGGCGGCTCGACCAACCTGTGGATTAGCATGGGAGAGTTGCTGGAAAGGTGGCGGGAATGGTGCTTGACGCGGGGGCTCCTGACTTACGGGATTGTTTGCGAACTCTACTGGCGCTATTTGTTGCCGGATAGCAGTTACCAGCAGCATTTGGCCTCTAGATACCAAGCTGTGATCGCAGACGATGTAGACGATTATCCGGCGATAAGTCGCCATTTGTTCGATCGAATGCTCGACCAAGGTGCCGCGGGGGCGTTCTCCTACAATTCAGATGGAGGAGTGCGTTTGGGCTTGGGGGCTGACACGGAATACCTAGCCCGACTCGAAGACCGCTGTCAAAGCGTGGAAAATTTGGACGCCAAAGCCGGTTTAGCCCCAGAGATTGGAGATTTAGCGGTAAGTTTAGCAGTTAATTCAGAGGGTTTTTATCCTTTAGGCTTGAGTTTGCCCGGATCGGTTCGATCGCTCCAAACCACTTCCCGGGCTCAACTGCTGCGAGAAACAGCCGAAATCATAGTGGATGCGGTGAAGTCACAAGCCGTGGAACCGCAGGAAATCGCCGTAATTGCGCCCGGGATGGATGCGATCGCCCGTTACAGTTTAACGGAAATTCTCGCGCGAGATAGTATCGCCGCCGTATCTCTCAACGATCAGCGTCCCCTCTCGACTACCCCAGAGATTCGAGCTTTACTCACTTTGTTAGCCTTAGTTTATCCGGGACTCGGCCGTTTAGTCGATCGAGACGGCGCCGCCGAAATGCTGGTAGTGTTGGGCAGCCAGAAACACCGTTCATTGGAAGCAGAAGATTCCAACTCGACGTTCAATCTAAAATCTCACATTCACAATCAAAAATCGATCGACCAAGTGAGAGCAGGTTTAATCGCCGATCACTGTTTTTGTCCAGATATCGATCAACCTCAATTGCTGCCCATTACAGCCTTTCCCCGGTGGGACAGACTGGGACACCGAGCAGCCGGGGCCTACGAGCAGATTGTGGAGTGGATCGAACAACAGCGGTCGCAACAGCAGGAGCGGCTGTTGCCGAGTCCAATTGCCCTGCTCGATCGAGCAATCCAGAAATTTCTGATGAACGACAGATACCTCCCCTACGATCGGCTAGCAGCCCTGCGCGAGTTAATGGAAACAGCCAGCCACTACTGGGAAATCAACGGGCGAATGCAGCGCGTAGAACCAACAAACGGCGGCGACTCAGAAACGATCGCCCGGTTCATCCAGTTGTTGCGCCAAGGAACCGTCACCGCCAACCCCTTTCCAGTCCGTCCAGAAGGCCCAGCAGCCAGAGCTGTCACCCTCGCCAACATCTTCCAGTACCGCAGCAGCCGCCGCGCCCACAAATGGCACTTTTGGCTGGATGCCGGCTCGCCCCTGTGGCTGAGCGGTGGTGCGGCGACATTGTTTGGTGCTCCCTTATTTTTGCGAGCGCAACTGGGGCGTCCCTGGGAAACCGAAGAGGAAACAGCGGCCGACCAACAGCGACTGCGGCGAATTCTGCTAGATTTGTTAAGTCGCTGTTCCCTGCTTTACCTTTGCCACAGCGAACTATCCGTCAGTGGACAAGAACAAACCGGGCCGCTTCTGCCCCTAATTAACAGCTCTGTTTCTTGTCAGCAGTCAGCATAAGACAGTCGGCTTCTGAAGGCAAGAGGCACAGATGTATTCGTCATTGAACATTCGTAAAGAAAAAATTATGACGGCGAAGATTTTTATTTTTTCTGATTCTGGATAAATACACCGGGCTGACTCGCAGCCAGACTTCTAGGTTCTATCGAAATGGCGCGATATTAAAGTATACCCAAGATAGGCAGCAAAACCTGCAATCATTAATATTTTGAGATCAAAAGATGCCCAGCTTAAAAAATATCCATAGCCGTTGCAGTTTTGATTTAGTATGTTAGAAATGATGGGGTTATTAATCAATTTTAAGCCAGATTTGTGGCAACAAACTGATACTAATCAGTTCTTAAAGTTAATCGGGATCGTCGTTTAAAGGAGCCAAAATAATGCCCAGTGCAGTGCCAGCAGTAATTATACCAACACCAACACCAGAACCGCCAACACCGGAACCAGAAACGCCAACACCAGAACCAGAAACGCCAACACCAACACCAGAACCGCCAACCCCAACACCAGAACCGCCGACGCCAACTCCCTCCGGGGACGACACATTTGGTGGCATAGACGACACATTGGGCGGAGGCCAAGGTACGTCGCCCGGAATCATCGGCGGCGTAGTCCGCGGCGGAGAAACCAACGACTCCTTGGTTGGCAGTCCCGGGCCCGATGTGATTTCCGGGCTGCAAGGCAACGACAACCTGCAAGGAGGCGACGGCGACGATTTAGTATTCGGGGGAGATGATGACGACGTGCTGTTCGGCGCACCCGGCAACGACGTTCTCGACGGCGGTTTAGGACTCGATACGCTGTACGGAGGCAAAGGCAACGACTGCCTCGACGGGGCAAATAACCCCGACCTGCTGTATGGCAATGACGGCAACGACACGGTAATCGGAGGCGAAGGCAGAGACACGGCTTACGGCGGCAAAGGCAGTGACAGCTTGCGGGGAGGCTCTGGCGACGATAGCTTTTTGGGCGATCGAGGCGACGACATCGTGTGGGGCGACCAAGGTAACGACTCGCTCTTCGGCGGCGACGGCGAAGACTTGCTATTTGGCAACGAAGGAGGCGACTGGCTCTACGGAAACGCCGGCGGGGACACATTTTTTTCCGGCGACGGCGACGACATAGTATTCGGCGGTGACGGCGACGACATCGTGGACGCCGGTGCTGGCAACGACGTTATTTGGGGCGAAACAGGCAAAGACGTAGTGGCAGGAGGCGAAGGCAGAGATGTTTTCGTCATCGGTGCATTCAGTTCCCCCAGCGGCAGCAGCAGCGACGGCACTAACCCGGCATTTCTCACCACAGGCGGCCCAGATCTCGCCGATGCCGACATTTTCACAGACTTTCGCCAAGGCGAAGATTTAATCGGGTTAAGTGGCGACCTCAAGTTTGAAGATTTGGTAATCTTCCAAAGCACTGAGACCAAAGCTGGCAGTACAATTATTCGCAACGGCGTCAGCGGCGACTTTTTAGCAGTATTGCCCGGAGTAGACAGCAGAACCCTAGGGCGAAGCTCATTTGTAATTGCACCCACAGTTCCCGGCAGCGCAACTCCGCTTCCCCTGCCGACGCCGACAGACAGTCCGACGCCGACAGGAAGTCCGACGCCGCCGACACCCCCGACGCCGCCGACACCGCCGACACCGCCGACACCGCCGACACCGCCGACACCGCCAGACGAGCCAGACGAGCCGCGGCCTACGTTCCCGGGGTCGCCGACGCCGACAGACAGTCCGACGCCGACAGGAAGTCCGACGCCGCCGACACCGCCGACGCCCATCTTTAACCAACCTCCAAGAGCAGTTAACGACAACTTCACCACGGTTGCGGGTCAAGAACTCAGTTTCAACGTTCTGTTGAACGACACTGACCAGGAACAAAGCGCTCTGACTGTCACGACTTTTGCTCCAGCAAGCAAAGGGAGCCTGGTTCCCGTGGGCGGCGGCGTATTCAAATACACCCCGAATCCGGGCTTCTCGGGTACTGACAGCTTCAGCTACTCGATCTCAGACGGCAGCGGCGGCACAAGTAAGGCGGTAGTAACCCTCAACGTCAGTAGCCCGCCCCAGCTAATAATTAACGACGGTGTGGTGGTTGCCAAAAGTAATCCTACCCAGACAATCACCGCCGCCGATTTGTTAGTCACAGATCCCGACAACAGCCCCTTGGAAATTGTTTACACGATTACTAAAGCCCCCGATGCTACCAGAGGTTTTGTCCAAAGGGGTAGCACCTTTCTCAACGTGGGCGGCAAATTCACCCAAGACGATATCAACAACAACATCGTCAAATACAACTTGCTGGCAGCAGGTGGCAGCGACACTTTCACGTTTACAGCCTCCGACGGATCTGCAACTATCGGGCCGGCATCCTTCAGCATCACGGTGGTAGATAATATTGTCGATCGCAGTGCACTCCCGGCCAGCAGCTTTACAGGCAGCAACCTCAGCGACTTCATCCTCGGCGGGGCCGGCGACGATACCCTCGCTGGGGGCGACGGCAACGACATCATCGATGGGAGTGTCGGCAACGACCTCGAATTCGGTGAAGCAGGCAACGACTCGCTGGTGGGTGCGATCGGCAATGACACCGTTGACGGCGGACTGGGCAACGACACCGTTGACGGCGAAGACGGCATAGACTCGCTGATCGGCGGACTCGGCAACGACCTGATGTTCGGCGGCAATGACAATGACAACCTCTTGGGCGGTGACAACAACGACACCATTGAGGGCGGAACAGGTAATGACTCGATGTTGGGAGAATCCGGCGACGACTCGATACTTGGTGGCGCTGGGATCGACACCTTACTTGGTGGCATTGGCGACGACTCCCTCGAGGGCGGTGCAGGCGACGACATCCTCGACGGTGGACTTGGCAGAAACTTGGTCGACGGCGGTATCAATAACGATTCCATCTCCGGCGGCGACAACGATGAAACGATGTTGGGTGGAGAAGGCAACGACACGGGACTCGGAGGTTCGGGCAATGACTACGTGTTGGGCGAGGCCGGCAGCGACTCCCTCGACGGCCAAGCGGGCGACGACACTCTCGACGGCGGTGCCGGCAGCGACTGTCTCAGCGGCGCCTTCGGCAATGACTTGGTATTGGGCGGCGATGACAACGACTCGCTTTCCGGCGGTGCAGGCAATGACATTTTGGGTGGTGGCAACGGTTCTGACTTGCTCACGGGCGATGTTGGCAATGATTTCTTCTACTACGAAACTCCCAGCGAAGGCGTGGACGTGATTGCTGACTTTAACGCTAATGGCAGCGAGACCGACAGATTTTTGTTCAGGTCGTCAAATTTCGCAGGTTTAACCAACTCAGGAACTACTCTCGATTTCACCAGTTTTATCGTCAGGAATATCGGGTCTAGCGGCGACGACATCAGCAAGCAATCAGTCATTTTGTTTGAATCTAAATTTGATAACGCTCAAGCAATAAATGCAGTGTTGAAGAATCAAAAGGGTTCGAGCAAAACGGGAGCTTTCTTCGTGTACCTGAACAATACTTTTAACAAGTACGTTCTCGGCTTTGACCCGAATGTGGCAGATGACAGTCTCCCAGCTTTCGATTTGGGAGTGTTGAATTCTATTCCTACAGTGCCGGGAGCGCTCAGCACCGTCATTACTGCATCTGACTTTAAGTTTATTTAGTAGTTTTTGAGTAGCGTCGCAAGGAGGCGGAACAATGCCAGGTGCAGTACCACTAATTTTTCTCGAAGGGCGGCTACCCGATGAGAACGAGGATAGTTTGGATAGCGGCACCGTGCCGCAGCCTACGCCGTCGTCGGGAACGGAGCCGATGATGACGGGAACGCAGCCGATGATGACGGGGACGCAGCCTTCGCCGTCGTCGGGAACGCAGCCGATGATGACGGGGACGCAGCCTACGCCGTCGTCGGGAACGGAGCCGATGATGACGGGGACGCAGCCGGACATTTCGATCACCCCGGTGCCCCGGCCACCTCTGACAGTTCCCACGCCTCCCCCAGAGCCACTTTTTGTCGATGGCTTAGTTGTCGCAAATGACGGCAGTAACTATTTAATCGGCAGCTTGTTCAATGACACGATTTCCGGGCGTGCCGGCGACGACACGCTTCTGAGTCGGGACGGGGACGATATAGTCAGGGGCGAAGACGGTAACGATTCTCTCAACGGTGGCGCTGGTAAGGATATCGTTGAGGGCGGGCGTGGCAATGACACGGCGCGGGGTGGCAAAGGCGATGACTTGGTTTCTGGCGACCAAGGCGATGACGTAGCTTTTGGCGACCAGGGCAATGATATTGTCTTGGGTTCAGAAGGCAACGACTCGCTGTACGGCGGTAAAGGCAATGACTGTCTGCGCGGAGGTGGCGAGGACGACCTGATTTTTGGCGACAAGGGCAGTGACACTGTTTTTGGCGACACGGGTAACGACTGCCTGATTGGCGCTGGGGGCAATGATATTTTGTTGGGCTCCGAGGGCGGGGATGTTATCAGCGGGGGTGTTGGTAACGATACTGGTGATGGCGGCGAGGGTGATGACCTGATCTTCGGGGGCGACGGCAATGATTCTTTGTCGGGAGATGCTGGGGATGATATTCTTTCTGGCGATCGCGGGTCTGATACTCTGACAGGAGGCGAGGGATCGGATATCTTTGTTCTCGGTAGGGTGGGCACGTCGGCTGGCAACGGGTTTCTCACTACTGGCGGCCGCGAAATCGGCGATGCTGATGTAATTAGAGATTTTAATGCCGGCGATTCGATCGGTCTGGCTGGAGGTCTGAACTTTACAGAGTTAGAAATTTTCCAGGGTCAAGGCTCGAATTCTAGCAACACGATTATTAGGGACAGGCGAACTGGGGAATTTTTGGCGGTGTTGATTGATGTTCGATCGAACTCGCTAGATGAATCTCGGTTCACTACAGCTCAAATACCGCGCGTAAACGACAATCCCTTCACCATTGAGGGGACAACTCCTTCGACCGGCGGGACAGGTACTA
>NZ_JAUBQB010000036.1:8822-62655 GCF_036701035.1 Microcoleus sp. Pol7_B2
ATAGCGGCGGGACAGGTACTAATAGCGGCGGGACAGGTACTAATAGCGGCGGGACAGGTACTAATAGCGGCGGGACAGGTACTAATAGCGGCGGGACAACAACGGAGCCATTGCCGGTACAGGTTCCGGGTACGAGTCCGAGTCCGAGTCCGACTCCGACTGCGGGCGGGACAACTCCGAGTCCGAGTCCTTCGATTGTCCCGCTTCCAACTGCGGTGCCCCCAACTCCTCCGCCTTTGGGTGGCGGGCCGACTCCGCCGAGTTTTACATCTCCGACTCCTAACCAGCCGCCGCTCGTGGAAGCGGGCAAGACGGTGACTGGTTTGCAGAATTTGCCTCTGTCTCTGAGCATTTCGGCGCCCAGCGACCCGGAGGGCCAGCCACTGTCGATCGCGGTAGTCGGACTTCCCAATCCTACTTTTGGTCAGGTAATTACGGGTACGAACCCCGTCACCGTGAACCAAAAGCTAACCGTTCAGGATTTACTCGGGCTGAAATTTCAACCTGGAACAAACGTGATCGGGCAAGCCGGTTCTTTCAGCTACAGCGTAGCTGACGACCAAGGCGGCACGGCAGCAGCGTCAGTCGCAATTAACATCAATTCTTTTGATACCTCCGTAACTGTTCCAACTCTCCTGCCGCCGATTGCTGTGGATGACGGCATCGTATTTACCAATACGAATAATTTGCTGCCCACTTTCATCGACGTACTGGCGAACGATTCCAGCCCGCAAAAAGGGACGCTTAGCATTATCAATGTCAGCACACCACAACTGGGGGCAGCTGTAAATCTTGTCTCTCAAGTGCAATTCATCCCCGGCAACGTAGCGGGTACAACTGCTTTCACCTACAGCGTCAGCGACGGATTCGGGACAATTCCGGGCGTAGGTACTGTCACCGTTCAAATCTTGCCTGCAGATAGCGGGCCTAACAATTTAGTTGGGGGTTCTTTGCCGGACAATTTGGACGGTTTGGCGGGCAGCGATACTATTGATGGTCAAGGTGGCAACGATACGATTAACGGCGGTGTGGATAACGACGTGCTCGTAGGGGGCCTCGGCGCAGATACCATGACAGGGGGTGGCGGCAACAATCAATTCCGCTATACCAGCCCTGCACAAGGTGGCCCTGCCTTTGATGCGGCTTCTTCGGCGGCGATCGAGGCTGCGATCGCGGCGGGCGGATACGATGTGATTACTGATTTTAGCGGTCTCGGTGTGCCGATCGCCGATCAGTTTAATTTTGCCCCCGGATTTGCGAATCTCAGCGGTAACACCCAAGTTCTGCTGAATGTGCAGACAACGGTTTCTGCAAATATTCTGGGAGGAAGTGCTTTCTTGTTTGCCTACGATTCCGGTGGCAATACTTACATCATTTATGACGGCAATGGCAATAACCTCACCGGCAGCGATTCTCGCATTTTGGCAAAGTTAAATGGTGTAACTGGGGTTTCTTCTCTTTCGGAATTTGATTTGACGTTTATCTAGGAAGATAAGAGGTTTGAAACCGCAGATTAACGCAGATAAACGCCGATTTTGTTGGCAGTTTATCTGCGTTAATTTTTGTTCACCGGCGGTGAAAAATTCAATCTCATTATCTTCAGAAAACAATCCCAACAAAGAGCCAAGCATAGCACCAAACTTTTAGAAAAATTAGAGGTTTGAAACCGCAGATGAACGCAGATAAACGCCGATTTCCTAAACAGTTTATCTGCGTTAATTTGCGTTCATCTGCGGTGAAAAATTAAATCCGATTATCTTCAGAAAAAAGCCCCAACAAAGGGCCGAGAATAGCGCCGAAAACAAAGCCGCCAGCGTGGGCCCAGTAGGCAACTCCCCCGGATTCCATGCCGACACTTGCCGGGGCATTTAAAGAAGCCAAGCCACTCAATGCTTGCTGTGCAAACCAAAATCCTAGAAAGAAGAAAGCGGGGACTCTGACAGTGGTAATAAAAATTCCCAATGGAAGCAGTGTCAGAACTTTGGCTTGGGGATATCTGAGAATGTAAGCTCCCATGACGCCTGCGATCGCACCGCTAGCACCTAGGGACGGAATGGCAGATGCTGAGGAAAAAAACCACTGAGTTAGTGATGCTAAAACGCCGCAAGTAAGGTAAAATATTATAAATTTGACGTGTCCTAAACGGTCTTCTACGTTGTTGCCAAAAATCCACAAAAATAACATATTTCCGGCAATGTGGAGAAAGCCTGCGTGTAGGAATTGGGAGCTAATTAGTGTTGTCCATTCGGGAAATGGCGAAACTGGCAGAGCAACCCGACACATATTGCTTAACTGGCAAGGAATTACGGCCCAAGAGTAGAAGAATTGGGTTAATTGTCGATCGCCCAAACTGAGTTCGTACAAAAATACTAATATGTTTGCGGCAATCAGCCCATAGGTGACGTAGGGAGTGATAGTAATGGGATTGTCATCGCGTAAGGGAACCACAGCCTTTTTTTCCTCATCCAAATATTGGCAACACAGTAGCGCATTTATAGCCTAGGTGTCTCCTGTCTAAAGGAAGAGGGAAGAAGGCAATCGATTTTAGATTTTAGATTTTAGATTTTAGAATTGAAGAAAGCGACTTGACGGATGTATCCGGGGGCTGGTTATCGGATACTAGATTTTTTTTTCTGCACGAATGAACCCGGGGGCTGGTAACGCCCCTGGGTGCCGCAAGCTTCCTTCAAATCCGCCGTATTCCGCTGAAACAAAAATAAAACCCATTTAAGAAAACCCTCCACCTTGCAGTTAGTTGAATATCTGCTTTTTAGTGTTGGGTTTTATTTGACCGCAAAGGCGTATATGGTAGGATTGCAGAGCAAGTTTGTATTTGCGATATTGGTGCGGGGTTTCACCTCTCAACAAAACTACAAACTTATTTATCCCCTTGCTGATTACATTTTTACAGCGGGGCTAGTCGAAGGTTTAGGCGACTTAATTTCCTGGGAAGCTGCACGGGCGCGGTAGAGTTTAGCAACGACTTGCTCGCACTTGGACAAATCCGATTCTATCTCTGTCAAAATGGCAGTTGACACGGGATCTGTGAACTTCACCCGCAGGTTGTTGACATCGACAACACCGGTTTGCAACTCACCTAGAGTGCTCCGCAGCAAAAACGTTTCATCCGTTCCTTGCATCGAAGCTTTTAATTTAGCGTATTTGTCAGCAATTTGGGCAGGAATTGAGGGTTTTTCACCGAAATCGTTGAGGCGTTTTTCGAGAGCGAGGATGTGGTTCTGTTTGTTTTGAATCATTTCTCTCAAGAGCGATCGCAAATCGCTGTCTTGGGTTTTTTCCGCATAATTTTGAAACGCTTCGCAAGCATAGCGTTCCCCTGCGAGGGCGGTATTCAAACCTTTTACGATGTCGCCTTGTGTAGAGCCTCCCCAACCATTAGCTAATTTCCACCATTCTGCATTTGTGTCAGTTTCTTCTGGCAAACCGACTGCTTTCCCGCCGTAACCGAGGCGAGCCAGAATTGCCGTGGTAAATATTGCTAAATCTCCCGGTTGGCGGGAAGTTATCAAGTTGCCGTCAACTACTAAAGCTTCGTTAATGTAGTTAGCTCCGGCATTAATCATGTCTGTTTTAATTGCCAAGAAACCAGTGGCATTTTTGCCTTTCAGCAAGTCGGCTTCAATCAAAACTTGCGGGCCGTGGCAAACAGCAGCGACGATTTTTCCTTGCTCAAATGCTTCTCGTACAAAACGTACTGTATTGGGATTAGTCCGCATCATATCGGGAGCCATACCGCCGGGAATTATCACTGCATCGAATTCTGCGGGTACTGCTTCAGTGGTAGTTCCGTCAGCCTGCTGGGCAACTTTTCCTTGTTTCCCTGCATACTTTTCGTTTGTCCGCGAACCGAGGACAACTACTTCAAATCCTGCTTGTTTTAAGGCGTTGTAAGGAACTAGAAATTCCGAATCTTCTACTCCATTTTCGATGAGTATGGCAACTCGTTTGGTGTTGGTGCCGTTATCTGTTGTCATAATCAACTTTCCTCAGACTATCTTTTTATCTAACGCTAAGTGATTGATGGAGTTTTTAGCGTCTTGCTAAAGTGATAAATGAGTTAGTTTTAAAAGGTGTCAGGGTGGGCCTTGAGAGGTATTTTACTGTAATTGTCTCAATGCACGTAAGAAGCTCCATTAATGTCGATCGTAGTCCCGGTAGCGTGTGCAGCTAAACCCGACGCTAAAAACGCGATAACATTGGCAACATCTTGAGGAGGAGCGATTTTGCCGATCGGGATATCGCGAATAATATCAGCTTCACCGAACTCCTGAATAAACTGATTAGACATTTCTGTACTGACAAATCCCGGTGCAACTGTAAATGCCAAAATATTATCAGCCGCAAACCCTCTAGCAATGCTGCGAGTTAAAGCAACAATAGCACCTTTAGAAGCGGCGTAGTGCAGATAATTCGGGTCATCGCCGCGAAAAGCAGCGCGACTTGCTATATTAATAATTGTGCCGACTCTGCGAGTTTGAAAATGCAGGATAGATTCGCGGCACAAATCGGCAACGGCAACTAAATTTACTTGTAGAGTTTGCTGCCAAGCTGAAGACCAAATATCGAACTCGTCCTCTATACCCGCTGACTGCATAATCCCCGCATTATTAACTAAAATATCAATATGACCGCGCCATTTTAAAGCATCTCGCCACAAAGTCGAGGCCGCGTTTTCCACCCTCAAATCCGCTGCCAATAAATAACAGCGATCGCGCCCAACACTTCCTGCGATCGCTTCAGCTTCTTTCTGACTGCGAAAGTAATGCAAAATCACCTCGGCCCCAGCATTAACCAGAGTCCGCACCGTCACTGCACCAATCCCTTTCGAGCCACCAGTTACTAAAATTACCTTTCCGGTTAAATCAATCATTTCTCTATCTCTTTTCTCTTTCTCTGCACCCTCAGCACCCTCTGCATTTAATAAAAAGAATAAATCTCCTTCACATACGAAATAGAATTGCTATATGATACAGCACATTCCATCCAATGTGTATGCCATTTCCTCAAGCTGATGGATATCTGCAATAGACCTCTCCAAAAACTTCCAAATCCTTTTCCATGTGGATTTCTATTGGAAATATAGCCACTGCTAAAAGCACTATAGCTTTTTTGTCCTTAAACTAGATATAGCTCTTCTCAGGTAGATGAGGTATGACTGACAACTTATATAACGACTAAAGAAGAGGGCTAAAGCCCAACTACGTACCTCATTTACTTGAGAACCGCTATAACTACAGTGGATTCGGCAGCAGAGGTCGAATTAACTCCATAATTCGGTCAGAATTAAAATTATTGATATAATCGGTTAGTGCTTGAGCCAAACTTGCTTTGGATTCTGGAATTTGTCCAATTAATTCATTCATAACTTCGGTATCGAGATAGTAAGCGGCTTGATACATTTGTTCTAACCACTGAGGGGACATCATGGATAGATCTTCTCCAGACACCGTTTCAACTAATTGTTTTTGTGGAGTTTGTTCTACGACTTCGTAGATATATTGCACTGGCAAATATTTAGCGATTTTGTCAAAGATGTCTCTCTGCTGAAATGGCTTGCTTATAAAGTCGTTAAAGCCAGCCATAACAACTTTCTCTCGCTCTTCTTCAAAAATACAGGCAGTTAAAGCAATAATGACAGTTTCTTTGCTCTGAGGGCGTTCTCTAATATATTTACTAGCTGTGTAGCCATCCACGATCGGCATTCGCAAATCCATTAGAATCAGGTGCGGCCGCCAACTCTCCCACAGCGAGAGTGCCTCCACTCCCTGTTTTGCTTCTCTCACCTCAAAACCAACCGAGGTAAGGAACTCGACTAACAAGCGACGATTTTCTTCTAAATCTTCAACAATAAGAATGCGGTAAGTCGGTTGTCCGGGAGCTAAACCAATTACTCTTTGATTATTTGATTCTGGGGGTAAGGAGTCTGCTTGAGGTAACTGTACAGGAATCTCAAACGAAAAAGTGCTACCTCGGTGCAAAGTGCTTTTAACGCGAATTTGACCGCCCATGAGTTTGACGAGTTTTTGACTGATGGCTAAACCAAGCCCACTCCCTTGACTCAAATTATTCCCAGCTTGGGCTTGCACAAATACCTTAAATAGGCTATCCATTTCTGTGGGGGCAATTCCCACGCCTGTATCTTCAACTTCAAAACATAGGTGACAGGATGTTGTGTCTCTTTGTGTTGCTCTTACCCGTAGGGTGACGCTTCCTTTGTTGGTAAACTTAATCGCATTACCGAGCAGATTGACTAAGACTTGGTAGAGTTTTTTATTGTCGCTATGCACAAATCTAGGAATGTCGGGAGCTAGATCGAAAATTAGTTGCAATTCTTTAGATTGGACTTTAACTTGGAACATTTCTTCAATAGAAGCCAGCAAATTTGTCAAACCAAAGTCAGAAAGATTGAGTGTCATCCGTCCGCTCTCTATTTTGGATAAATCTAAAATATCGTTAATCAAGTCCAATAAATGTCTACCGCTACGATTGACAATTTGTAAACGTTCTTGAATAGAAGGAGCCAGATTTCTCTCATAGCTCATCAATTGCGTGAAGCCCAAAATTGAGTTGAGGGGGGTGCGGAGCTCGTGGCTCATATTGGCGAGGAAGACAGTCTTGGCTTGGTTTGCTTCATTTGCCTGATGAAATTCCAACTCAGCTTGTTTGCGATCGCTAATGTCAATTAAATATCCCAAGATTTCTACTGGTGTACCTGAATTATCTCGAATTAGCCTAAGCTGACTGAGCATCCAGCGATAAACCCCATCGGAGCGACGAAAACGGTATTCGTGTAAATAAAAATCATTAACCAACACATTTGGTAAGTCATTAAGTACGGGTTCTACATCATCTGGGTGTAAGTGATTCACCCAAAATTTAGAATCTTCTAAAAACTCGCTGCTTTCGTAGCCCAATATATCTTTGATATTTTCGCTGATGAACGTGGCTCCATAATCGCCAGCAGGTTTACTGCTAGAAATGACCACGGGGCTGTAGTTTAGAAGAAAATTGAGGCGATTTGTGGTAGCTTGCAAGGCTTGCTCAGCAAGTTTTAGCTCTGTTGCGTCCTCCTGAACGGCAACATATACAGTTCCGTATTCAGGATGCTCAAACCTGGATGTATGAACTCTGCACCAAAAGAGAGTTCCATCTTTCTTTCTATTGTGGACTTCATATTTCGCTTCGCCAGTCTGTTCAATTTGAGTGACGATATCTAGAACGGTTACATCTGGTGTAAAATTTGTATCGACATAATTCAAGACACCAAGGGCTTGACCTGCGAGTTCGTCCTCTGTGTAGCCAAACATAGCGTCAAAGGTAGGATTGGTGTAGACTATCATGAGGTTTGAAGCTTTTATTAAACACACTCCTCCTGCCATGTTATTCATGATAACGCTTTGAAGTTCTAGCGTTTTTTGAGCTTCTTTTCGAGCGGTAATGTCTTGGATTTGAGCAATAAAATGCAGTGGATTTCCCTGTCCATCTTGTACTAGCGAGCCATCAAGAAGAATCCAAATTATATGTCCTTGTTTATGGAAATACCGTTTTTCCAGTTGGTAAGTTGAAATTGTTCCTGCTAATAGGTGATGTGCATAACTAAGATCCGCGTCTAAATCGTCAGGATGGGTGATGTCTTGGAAAGTTAACCCTAACAACTCTTCTGAGGAGTAGCCAAGAATCTGACATAAGGCAGGATTGACTTTAATCCAGTGCCCATCAAGTGAAACGATCGCCATCCCGATAGAGGCATCTTCAAACGCATGGCGAAACTGCTCTTCACTGTTTCGTAAAGCCATTTCAATTTGTTTGCGATCGCTAATATCGCGCATAATAACAGTAAATACCGTTTCGTCTCCCATTTCCAGCTTAGAAATAGAGGCTTCAGCCGAAAACTGCGTTCCATCTTGACGACGACCCAAAATCTCGCCTCGTTCTCCCATCCTTCGCGCTCTGGTAGAAGACTGTGCAAATTGTTTGATATGCTGCGGATGTGCATCTCTAAACTGTTCTGGCAGCAGTAAATTCAGTGGCTTCCCTAAAATATCCTCAATTTTATAGCCAAACATCTTTTCGGCCCCTTGATTAAACAGGGTAATGCGTTGAGTGCGATCGACTGAAATAATTGCATCATTGGCGATTTCTAGAATTCCCGCAAAACGAGCCTGCGATTTTTGTAAAGCATCTGTTCGTTCAGCCACAAGAATTTCTAAAGTTTCGTTAAGTTTTTTAATTTGTTTTTCCGCTTTTTGGCGCCTGTAATCTATCTGGTTTAAAGAGCGAGCCGTCCCCAAGATGAGAATTGAGAACGTGACAACCATAACAGTTGAACGCAATGTATAGCCAAAATTAACGTTATACCAGCCTAAATTTTGTCCCTGAAGAGTCAACCAGTTCAGTGTCACTGGAAAGATTGTCCCCCAAGGCAGCAACCACCGAACCATTACTCCGCCCACCAGAGGACTGTTTACTACTTGCATTAATCCTTGTTTGGGGCGGAGCCATAAAATTCCTCCATAGAGGATGAAAAAGGTGGCGATCGTGTTTACGGGTTGAGTCGTCGTAATTGTGGCCAAACGTTCAAGAATATCGACATGGAATAAGTGCGCAAATAAAGCTAGTAAAGAAATTAAAGTTGCAACACTACTAAAAATCTGAGCAAACCAAGTATCGCGTTGGGAATTTTGCCCTAATAGTAACAGTGCTAGTCCCATCAGCACAAAATTTAGGGCGGTATTTAGTCCCATTCTTCCCGGATAAGGAGTCGCTGAAGACACAAAATCTCGGAAAAGCCACTGATCAATACCCAGCTTCCAACCAAAAATATACTGGCTCAGCGTCAGCAGACCCATGATGATTATCAATCCTGCCATCCCTTGAGCGATGCGATTTTGCAGTCGGGTTCTTTGGTACTGCAACAATGTCAAAGACACTCCAGCCAGCAAAAAGCAAATTGCCGTGTTTGCTTTCATGGTCGAAGCCATACCGGGAAAACCGCTTTTGAGTAGCGAGATGTCAAATTGCCAACCCAGTAGCACGAGACACCCGATCGCCATGACGAGTAGACTTGCCATTTGAGAAATCCGCTTGTTCATAAATCGGCTGCTGGGGTTGAAATACTCTTCTTCTGATGTTAGGCGAAGCGAAGAAGGGCAACCACGGGGGGACTGCCCCTAACCGAACTATTCAGATTTTGTAGGGCTGCGCCCCCTTGCCACCCCAATCTATCGGGGATCGCAGGACTTCTTTCTGCGTAAAGTGAGCTTGATAGGCTAATATTTCAACTATACTATTTGTGCATATATTTATAGTCGTCTAGCAAGAAACTAGGGAAATCAGTATGATTATCGATAGAACTAGCGATAGGGTTAGCGATCGAGCTACAAACTACCGAGGCAATATTTTAATTGTTGACGATCTGCCTGATAACCTGCGTCTACTCAGGGATACTTTGAGGGAAGAGGGTTATAAAGTTCGCAGTGCTATAACAGGGTCAATGGCGATCAGAGCCGCCCAATCGCCATCGACAGAGTTAATCTTACTAGACATTAAATTGCCTGATATTGATGGTTATGAAGTTTGCCGACAATTAAAATCTGACGAGAGCACCGCAGACATTCCAATAATTTTTTTGAGTGCGCTAAATGAAACTTTTAATAAGGTGCAAGGGCTGGCTGCTGGAGGGGTAGATTATATTGCTAAGCCATTTCAAGTGGAAGAAGTATTAGCTCGTGTCGAAACCCACTTAACGATCCGAAGGCTGCAACAAAGACTCCAAAAGCAGAATTTACGTCTCTTGATAGAAATTGAAGAACGGCAACGTCTCGAAGAGTCTCTCTTTGCCGAAAAGGAATTGGCTCAAGTGACACTGCAATCCATTGGCGATGCGGTCATTACTACTGATGCCGAAGGTAGGGTGAAATATTTCAATCCTATAGCTGAGCGACTGACAGGCTGGAAAACTCAGGAGGTTCAAGGAGTTCCTTTCTCTACAGTCTTCCTAATTGTTGATCAAGTAACGCGAGAGCCAGTAGAGAATCCTATAAACAAGGCTCTATTAGAGCAGCGAATTGTCACCTTAGCTAACAATACTATTCTGATTGCCGATGATGGAACCGAGTATCCCATTGCTGACTCGGCAGCACCTATTCGAGACCGCCAAGGTAAAATTATCGGGGCAGTAATCGTCTTTCATGATGTTACTGAATCGCGCTATCTCACCCATAAACTCTCTTGGGAAGCCAGTCACGATGCCCTAACGGGGTTAATCAACCGTCGAAGATTTGAGCAGCAGCTAGTTGAGGCGATCGCCTCTGTTAAAGATAGCAATGAGCAGCACGCTCTCTGTTATTTAGATTTAGATCAGTTCAAAGTCGTTAATGATACCGTAGGTCATATTGCTGGCGATGAGCTACTGCGCCAAATCACCGCACTTATTCAACAGGGAGTCCGTGCTCATGATATGCTGGCTCGCTTGGGAGGTGATGAATTTGGTATTTTGCTCACTCAATGTTCGCTCTCTCAAGCAACTCAGATTGCGGAAAACCTCAAAGACCTAGTGCATCAGTTTCGGTTTATTTGGAATGCCCAAACCTTTATCATCGGAGTCAGCATTGGAGTTGTTGCTATTGACAAAACCAGCCAAGATTTGAGGGAGCTTCTGGGAGCGGCTGATGCAGCTTGTTATGCCGCCAAAGCCAGAGGCCGCAACTGTGTTCATATTTATAGTCTAGATGATAGCGAACTAATTAAACAACGTGGTGAGAGGCAGTTGATTTCCAAAATCAGCCGAGCGCTGGAAACCAATCGTTTCTGTCTCTACTACCAAAAGATTGTCTCTATTACCTCTAAACCATTAGTAGAGCATTATGAGATTTTGCTCAGAATGCTGGACGAAAATGGAAAAATAGTATCTCCCAATGAGTTTATTCCCGCCGCCGAGCGTTACGGCTTGATAACTGAGATCGATTGTTGGGTCATCGAAACTTTCTTCTCTAATTATCACAAATTGCCGGAAAAAGATGTTCTTAGCAAAGGCTTGTATACGATAAATCTTTCTGGGGCTAGCATTAGTAACAATCAGTTCCTGAGATTTTTAATCGCACAATTTTCTCGCTACCAAGTACCCCCAAAAAGCATTGGTTTTGAAATCACCGAAACCGCAGCGATCGCAAACTTTGAGCAAGCCAGATATTTCATGAGCGAACTCAAAAAGATTGGCTGTTGCTTTGCTTTAGATGATTTTGGCAGTGGGTTGAGTTCCTTTGCGTATCTGATAAATTTACCAGTTGATTATCTAAAAATTGATGGTGCTTTTGTCAAGAATATTAGTCATAATTTGATTTCTCAAGCGCTGGTGGAAGGCTTTAATCGTATTGCCCATGCGATGAATCTTGAAACTATAGCTGAGTTTGTCGAAGACGAGACTATCTTAGAAAAATTGCGGGAGATTGGAGTAGATTACGCTCAGGGTTATGGGATAGCCCGCCCCGTCCCTATTAATTTTAATCGCTAGCGATCGCACTGGGCCAGCGAACCCATTGCCTCACACCTGCCCCTTGTCTGGAGGCCTCCAAGAGTCGATCGCCCGCTGCTACCAGGCTAGCTCAATTTGCTGTGTCACATTTAGATCGAATGTGCTGTAATTGTAAAGGATTGAATGTTCTATTGGAAATAAACCGGAAAATTTGCCATGAAAGCAGTTGCGTTCGATCGCTACGGTTCAGCCGAGGAATTGCAGTACCGAGAGTTGGAAAAGCCGATCGCCAAATCCAACGAATTGTTAGTACGAGTTCGCGCTAGCAGCGTCAATCCCGTAGACTGGAAAATCCGGAAAGGACACCTGCAACTATTAACAGGATTTAACTTTCCTCGAATCGTCGGTTCTGACATATCGGGAGTTGTGGTGGAAGTCGGCCGGGAAGTCACTAAATTTCAACCCGGAGACGAAGTTTATACTTTCTTAAATCCCATCAGTGGGGGTGCTTGTGCCGAATACGCGGCAGTGCCAGAATCGGATGCGGCAATTAAACCGAAAAACATCACTCATGCAGAAGCAGCAGCAGTACCGATAGCAGGTTTAACTGCTTTGCAATCGCTCAGGGATTTGGGTCAAATTCAAGCAGGAAATAAAGTATTGATTAACGGCGCTTCCGGCGGGGTCGGCACTTTTTCCGTGCAAGTTGCGAAAGCAATGAATGCGGAAGTAACGGGAGTTTGCAGTGCTAAAAATAGAGAATTGGTCAAGAGTTTGGGAGCCGATTTTGTCCTGGATTACGAAGAAATTGACTTTACTCAACAAACCGATAAATATGATATAATTTTAGATGCTGTCGGGACAAGAACATTTGCTGAATGCGAAAAAGTGCTGCAACCAGAGGGAATTTATATATCGACTTTGCCAAGTTTCGAGAACCTCGCACCGATGTTAACGAGCTGGTTTATATCGGGTAAAAAAGCTAAATTCATTCTAGCCAATGCCAATCCCAGCGATTTAGAGGCTTTGCGGGAGTTAATAGAATCCGATAAAGTTGAGCCGATTGTCGATCGCACTTACAGCTTAGCAGAAGTAGCAGCAGCCCACGCTTACAGCGAAACGGGCCGCGCGATCGGCAAAATTGCGATCGTGATTGAATAATGAAGGCACGACACGGGTTTTGACACCGCTACAGGGATTAATTATCGATCGTTCCTTCTGCTGCTGAAGTCAGAATAAAGAATGAAGAAGGAAGTCGGAGCCAATATGAAATAACTATTCTCAATTTTCAATTTCCAATTAATTACCAATTTCCAATTACCCATTACCAATTACCCATTCCCTATGACTGCGCCCTCAAACTTGGAGACATCCGAACAAGGTTCCGACAACAATCTCGAAGCAATTAGCTCCGAAAACAGCATTGCACCAATCGCAGGCGGTGCGATGGGTTCCCGCAACTTAGAAAACGAATTTCTCGACGAACTTCCCGACGAAGTTGAGATGTCTTTGTTCGAGCATTTAGAAGAATTGCGTCTGCGAATTTTCTACTCGCTAATTGCAGTAGTAATCGCTGTAATCGGTTGTTTTCTCACAGTTAAGCCCATCGTGCAACTGCTAGAAGTACCGGCGGGACCCGTCAAGTTTCTGCAACTAGCTCCCGGCGAGTATTTCTTTGTTTCTATCGAAGTAGCCGGATACAGCGGTTTGCTCCTTGCCACTCCGTTTATTTTTTACCAGATAGCGCTGTTTGTTCTCCCCGGCTTGACTCGCAAAGAACGCAGGTTGCTCGGACCGGTGTTTTTCGGTTCGAGTTTCCTATTTTTGGGCGGTTTAGTATTTGCTTACATGGCTCTGATTCCGGCGGCGCTCAACTTCTTTGTTAGCTATGGGGCGGATGTGGTAGAGCAGTTGTGGTCGATCGACAAATACTTTAAATTTGTGCTGCTGTTAATGTTCAGCACTGGCTTAGCTTTTCAAATCCCGATCGTCCAAGTATTGCTCGGTGTTTTGGGCATAGTTTCTTCCAACCAAATGCTCTCCGGCTGGCGGTATGTAGTCTTGGGAGCGGCAGTTTTGGGAGCGGTGTTAACGCCTTCTACTGACCCTTTAACGCAAAGTCTTTTAGGAGGTGCGGTACTGAGCTTGTATTTTGGCGGGGTTGGTTTGGTGAAGCTTTTAGGACGATGAGAATTAAGAATAGCAGACAATGTAAAAGTTACCGAACATCTGAATTTTAAATTTGTCTGCTATTTTTAGCCGAGATTGGGATTGTTGTCAACTTATCTTAAAAACATTGCTTTAGCTATTTTGAGGGCGAATTCCCTATTTACTTAAGTAAGCTGATAAATATTGTGTAAAGCTAAGCTTCTCAGCTATTTGAGTAAGTTGATTGTTTTATATGATAATCTTTGCTGATTTAGTATCTGTTGGATAAGTATTTAAAATAAAATATAAAATTCACATTAGCAAAGTTTAGTGTTAGGTGTCTGGGGTCAAGGTTTTGAGGCTTAATTCACACTATTCTTTAGGCGATCGGGCTGGCAATCATAAGTTATTTTAATAATTTAATTTTTAAGGTTTACATGAAGATTTGACACGAGCTGATCCTTAGTATTCGATTTAGAGATAACATACCCACACAGTGAAATTACTGAACAAGAATGTAATACTTCAGCAAGAGAGTTAACCGGGCTCACTGAAGTCTAGCTATATCTTTTGAGTTTCCTGGCTGCCTAAGATAGGAGACTTGTTGGTTTTTTGGGTGGATTTCTTAGTAAGTTCATTTGAAAAATCCACACTGTAGATTTTTACCTTTTTGACGGTTTCAGTTTCTTAATCTAAATCGGAAATTAAATATATGGCACCAACAACTGGCACTACTGGTCCTGACTACTTATCCAGCCCTTATCCTTGGACTTTTAGCAACGACTTTCTTTGTGGTCTGGCTGGCAATGACACTCTCGATGGTTATCTTGGCAGTGATAGTCTCGATGGTGGAAGTGAAGATGACCTACTCTATGGTGGAAGGGAAGATTATCCGACCGATTTTAATACTCTGCTTGGTGGACTTGGCAATGACAGTCTCTATGGAGGCCGAGCTTATGACTGGCTCGACGGCGGAGCAGGCAATGATTATGTGCTTGGTGACTACACTGGCGATTCAAATGATCCAAGTGGTAACGATGACACGCTCTACGGTGGAGAAGGAAATGACTTTCTTAGCGGTATCCGTGGTAGTGACATTCTATATGGCGGAGTTGGCAACGATCAACTCGAAGGCGGCTTCGAGAACGATTTGCTCAATGGCGACGATGGCGATGACACTCTGTCTGATGGCAGTGGTATCTTAGGTTATCGTGATAACCCAGCAAACAACGGCAACGACACTCTCAACGGCGGCAGGGGTAATGACTATCTCGATGGCGGGGTTGGCAATGACTTGCTCAATGGAGGGGATGGCATCGACACAGTATCGTACATAGGTGCGAGAAGTGGTATCAATCTACAGTTGGCGCCTATTGGCGACGGGTCTGGGTTAGGTCGCGCTCTCGATGGATTCGGCGGTATAGCATTCACGGGGATGTCCACGATCGTAATAGAGAACGGTGTAGACTCACTATCTGGCCTTGAAGTCGTTATCGGTTCTAACTTCGACGACACCTTAGTTGGCGGGATCGGCAATGAAACGCTCTTGGGCGGGCGCGGTAATGACTCTTTGTCGGGTCGTGCTGGCAATGACTTGCTCAATGGAGAAGATGGCATCGACACAGTATCGTACAGCGATGCAGGAATTGGCGTCTATCTCCAGTTGGGGGCTGTCGGTGACCAGTCTGGGTTAGGTCGGGCTTCCGACGGGTTCGGTGGCGTAGACTCGCTCTCCGGCCTCGAAGTAGCGATCGGTTCTAGGTTTAACGATACTCTGCTTGGCGGATACGGCAGCGAAACGTTGATTGGCGGGGGGGGCGACGACTTGTTGTTTGGCTTGAGCGGTGATGACTATCTGGTTGGTGGCAGGGGCGCTGACAAGTTTAGGCTTTGGAGGAGTTCGGGAATAGATACTATTGCTGACTTCAAACAAGGTGAAGATAAACTTTTGGTACGTTCTACCGCTCCGTCTCCCGCTCCGTCTCCCGCTCCGTCTGAACAAATTCCGTTTAAAGACATAACTTCTAAGTCTGTGAGTAATGGTTTAGATATCGATACCGGGATTTTTCAGAATGGCCAAATCATCGGAATTCTGAAGGGAGTTCACACAATCACCGCCAGTGATTTGATTACTGGCTGATTGTATTATCTGCGTTGATCGGCGCTTATCTGCGGTTAAGAATTCCAAGTTATTCTGCCTGCTGCTTCAGCAAAATATACCGCAGATAAACACAGCACAAAAATATATCGACTCGCAGCAAAAAAATATAGAGACGCGATCGCCCGCGCCTCTATAATTACTAAAAGTTAAAATTCCACACCAAAGTTTTGTCAAAACTTTGACTACATTCGGAACTGTTCGACTTCTGGAGTGTAACCGATCGGCAAAACGTAATCCAGATTCTCGTGAGGACGAGCAATTATGTGATACGATAGCAACTTTCCGCCATCGACCTTTTTAACTGATTCAATTCCAGCAGCAACGGCTGCTTGCACTTCAGAAACATCTCCTCGCACTATAATTGTCCAGTAGGCGCGGGTTATTTTCTCATAGCGAACTAAAGTAACACGGGCTGCTTTCACCATTGAGTCCGCAACTTCTACTGCAGCGGGAAATCCTAAGACTTCAACCATTCCCAGTGCAACACCCATTACAACATTCTCCTAAATTTCACAAGATATCTGACCTTCATTGTATGTGAAATTGTTGACAGAAATTGGTTCTGATGATTTTGGTAAGCTAGAAGTCCGATCGCCCAAAATTAAAAAAGCCCCTAAAAAGCCCCAGAAACTGTTGCGGCATTTAAATCCCACAGTTGGGGGCGCGCAGCAAAGCCCGCCACACAAGACTTTGAATCAAAACAACTGTGCAAATTAGATGCGCCACAGCTTAGTTTCTCACCAGCAGCAAGTCGTATGACAAGCTCGCCGATCGATTTTCGGGACTTTGGGCTCAACTAATCCAGCCGCGGCGCGACACAAAACTTTAGGGAACTCCCCTAGATCCCGGCTGTGGAGTCAATCTAAAATCTAAAATCTAAAATCTAAAATCGACTGAGTGATTCAAAACTCGTCTAGCAACCACTCCGAGGCTCTTTCACCCAAATCTAGGGGAACGCTGACAGCTTTACCTAAGCGCGGGCGATCGCGAGTAGTTACGATATATTCTCTCACCTGTTCTGTGCTCCCCCAGCCGTTGAGGTAATTGGCCACCGCATCCAAATGCTCGAAATAATCAGCCTCCGTCATCGGAAAAGATGCCTGTTCTAGATATTTCCACATAACTTGCACAAAAATCTTGCCCCGCGTTCGCCGCAATCTGATATCGTAAGACTTTCCCCATTTTTCTAGCAGTAGCTGGTGTAAATCCTGGCCCGTCATGGTTGCTCCTGAGTTAATCCATTAAACAATAAAAGACAAAGTTCAAAAAATGTAATAATACTCTAATAAAGGCTGGAAGGCGCATTCTTAAAAGGAATTTTCGCGGCCTAAAATTTGTGCGAGCAGATTAACGGCAATTATCCTCCTTCCTCTGCACGTACAGGTTCGCTAACAGCTAACAAACAAACGTAACTTAAAACCGTAAAGGCAGGTCATGGCTCAATCTTCTGCTGGAAATCCCGATGTCCCCGATATGGGGCGTCGCCAATTTATGAATTTGCTGACGTTCGGTACAGTCACAGGTGTGGCACTGGGCGCACTCTATCCCGTTGTCCAATATTTTGTTCCTCCGTCGAGTGGGGCAGTTGGGGGCGGAGTGACAGCTAAAGATGCTTTGGGTAACGACATCATCGTTAGCGAATATTTGGCTTCGCACCCTGCAGGCGATCGCAGCTTAGCCCAAGGTCTCAAAGGCGACCCCACCTATGTTGTGGTGAAAGAAGACTTATCTATCGCCGACTACGGCATCAATGCAGTCTGCACTCACTTGGGTTGCGTCGTGCCTTGGAATGTTAGCGAAAACAAGTTTATCTGTCCTTGCCACGGTTCTCAATACAACAATGAGGGCAAAGTGGTGCGCGGCCCCGCGCCTTTGTCTCTGGCCCTGGCCCACGCCACTGTCGCAGATGACAAGATCGCTTTTACAACTTGGACAGAAACTGATTTCCGCACCGGCGAAGCACCTTGGTGGTCTTAAACTATTTTGGATTTTAGATTTGAGATTTTAGATAGGGGGTGAATGGTGAAAACCACAGATAAGTGCATCCCTAAACCAGTCTAATAATCCAAAATCCAAAATCCAAAATCCAAAATCCAAAATCCAAAATCCAAAATTGTCTGACCTTTGAGATTGAATACTCTAATGCCACAAACTAATTTATCTGCGATATTTCGCCGCAGTGCCAGGACGATCGCGAAAACAGCCTTAATTGCGATCGCAGCTGCAGGATTTTTCCTCACCAGCGATATCGCACTTCCCCAAGCAGCATTTGCTTACCCTTTCTGGGCTCAGCAAACAGCACCCGCTACTCCCCGCGAAGCAACAGGCCGGATTGTTTGCGCTAACTGTCACCTCGGTGCAAAACCGACTGAAGTTGAAGTACCGCAATCTGTTTTGCCAGATACGGTGTTTGAAGCTATTGTCAAAGTTCCCTACGATACTAACGTTCAACAAGTTGGCGGCGACGGCAGCAAAACCGGCTTGAATGTAGGCGCTGTAGTGATGTTGCCCGAGGGTTTCAAAATTGCTCCCGCTGACAGAATTCCCGAAGAAATGAAGGAAAAAGTCGGCGATCTTTACTTCCAACCTTACAGCGAAACCCAAGAAAATATTGTTTTAGTGGGCCCACTGCCGGGAGAACAATACAAAGAATTGGTATTCCCCGTTTTGTCGCCGAATCCGGAAACAGACAAGTCGGTTCACTACGGCAAATACCAAATTTATGTCGGAGGCAACCGCGGCCGCGGTCAGGTTTATCCTACTGGCGAAAAGAGCAATAATAGTGTTTATAATGCTTCGGTAGCTGGCACCATTTCTAAGATTGCTCAACCTGAAGATGGCGGTTATCAAGTGACAATTCAACCTGCCGAAGGTGCAGCGGTTGTTGATACGATTCCTGCAGGCCCAGAACTGATTGTTTCCGAAGGACAAACAGTTGCAGCAGGCGAACTTTTGACGAACAATCCTAATGTGGGCGGGTTCGGTCAAAAAGACGTGGAGATTGTGCTGCAAAGTGCAGGTCGAGTTAAAGGATTGATGGCTTTCGTGGCTATAACCATGCTGGCTCAAATCATGCTGGTTCTCAAGAAGAAACAGGTCGAAAAAGTTCAAGCTGCTGAAATGAATTTCTAAACGCGGCTGTAATTAGTTGGGTAAGGTGTTCTGTACACACCCAACTATTAGGTAAGTAGGGCGGGTATTCCCCGCCTTATTGTTTGATAAATAACAAGTAAAATAATGTTAATTGATGAGAAGATAGTTGAAGTAGGCCCGCTGCAATGGTTTTATCGGGAAACAAATCCGGTTAACGAAACTGGTAAACCGCCCGTACTGCTGCTGCACGGTTTGCCGTCCCAGAGTTTTACCTGGACTGTAATGATGCCGGATTTGGCGGCCCAGGGATTTAGATCGATCGCCCCCGATTGGGTGGGTTACGGGCGATCGGCAAAACCAGACAAGCGCGACTTTGCCTACACTCCCGATGCTTTTGTTGACGCCCTCGCTGGCTTTATTCAAGCTATAGAATTAGAGCGCTTTTCCCTCGTTGTCCAAGGATTTTTAGCTTCAGCCGGCATTCAATACGCTTTACGCAATCCCGATAAAATTGAGCGTTTAACCATCATAAATACACCAGTTTCACCAGATATCAAATTGCCTTGGAAAATGCAGCAGTTGGGGCTGCCTTTTATTGGCGACATGATGACGCAAGACCCGCTTTTGGTTGACAGAACTCTCGAAGGCGGCAGCCGGCAGACAATATCAGACAAGGATTTAGATGTTTACCGCCGCCCGTTTTTGAAGAGTTCGGATGCAGGTCGATCCCTGATGAATACTGTCCGCAATATTCAATTGCCCCAGTCAATGGCCGAAATTGAATCCGGCTTGAAAGCATGGACTCGACCAACTTTATTTGTGTGGGGTTTGACAGATCCTTGGCTGAGTGTTGAACCTGCTAAAAAGCTAGTCGGTTCCCTGCAAAATGCAGAGTTAGTCACACTGGAACAAGCGGGGCATTATCCTCAAGAACATTGGTCAGAAAAAGTTGGCGATGCTGTGATAACTTTTCTGCGCCGCCAGGAGGTAAAATAATATTTTGTACATAACTCTCGGTGCTAGGTCAGTGAACCAGCTCCTCGCCGAGCTGCATTTCCAGGCAGAGCCTGAGAACGAGAAATCTAAAATCTAAAATCTAAAATCGATATGACTCGTCCCCGTTCAATTTTTGCCTTGATGATGGCGTTTTTGATGGCATTTCTGGTTAGTTGCAGCAGTGTCGAAGCAAAAGTTCCAACGACTTACACAGCAGCCCAGACCCAGCAAATTCAGCGCTATGTTCCTACTCTGACAGAGTTCCGCTCGCGCATGGATAAACTGGGCACCCTAATTCAAAAACGGAATTGGGTTGATACCAGAACTTACATTCACGGGCCTCTAGGCGACTTGCGGAACACCATGAAAACCGTCTCTGCGAGTTTGTTGCCTAGTGCTCAACAACAAGCTGTTGATTTAACTAAGAGTTTGTTTACCGATTTGGTTAACATTGATCTTGCTGCTAAAGAGCTTGACTATGCAAAAGTCACCGCTAGCTATCAAAAAGCTGTCAATGATTTCGATACCTTCTTGCAGCTAATTCCTAAAGCTTCATAGCTTTTGGGCTTGGCTCCGTGCGTACTGCGCACCGAGAAGATTATTAGTGTCAACTTAAGCTTTTAGTCCGCCAGTCCTCCCGCTTACCCGGCAGTCCGCCAGGGAATGAATTCCCTGTCTCATAGTTAAAGTCCTCTCAAAGAGGACTGAAGAACTCATTAGTCCTCATAGCTAGGACTTTCGCTTTGAGGCTCTTGTTTCAACCCCTGTCGGACTATGGGTTATACCTTAAGTTTACACCAATGCCAGAAGATAATCTGCTTCGTATGCACCCTACGAAAAACTACGAGAAACTTCTATAAAGTATAAACTCTAAAATATAAAATCTAAAATCTAAAATTGAATGGTCCGCGTTGCAATTATTGGTTGCGGTATTGTTGGGGCTTCGATCGCCTTTGAACTAAGTCAATTGCCCCAACTGAAAGTTACTGTGTTCGACAAACAGCCGCCGGCACAAGGTTCTACTGGCGCTGCACTCGGTGTTTTGATGGGAGTTATCAGCCACAAAACTAAGGGTAGAAATTGGCAGTTGAGGGAAACCAGCCTTCAGCGCTACGAAACTTTGATTCCTGAATTGGAAGCAGTTACGGGGCGAAAAATTCCTTTTAACAAAGAAGGAATTTTAATGCTTTGTTCGGAGGGAGAGGATTTAAGTAAGTGGGAAAAATTGATAGCAACTCGCCGTTCTCAAGGTTGGCAATTGGAACTTTGGGATGTGGAACGAGTGCGCGATCGCTGCCCTCATCTCTATTTAAATGATAAGATTATTGCTGCGATTTATTCGCCTCAAGACCGGCAAGTCGATCCGACGGCGCTAACTTTGGCTTTGGTTGATGCTGCTGAACGAAATGGGGTGATTTTTGAGTTTGGCGTGCGCGTTGAAGCAGCGGAGATTGCTGCTAGTTTAAAGTTCGATCGACTAATTGTGTCTGCTGGTTTGGGTTCTGCTGCTGTGACTGCATCGTTAAATCAGTTGGTTGACATTCGCCCGGTGTTGGGACAAGCGCTGCATTTGCGATCGGCAAAGCCTTTAGGAAACCCTGATTTTAGGCCGGTAATTACTTGCGATGACGTTCACATTGTGCCTTTGGGCGATCGGGAATTTTGGGTGGGGGCGACGGTGGAGTTTTCCGAAAATGACGGGGAAATTCAGGCGAATGCTGATATGTTGGGGCAAGTGATGGCGAGGGCGAGATCACTTTGTCCCGCCTTAGCAGAAGCTGAAATAATCAGGAAATGGTCAGGATTGCGCCCGCGGCCGGAAGGGCGGCCGGCCCCAATTATCGAGACGCTTCCCGGTAACGATCGCGTTTTGATCGCCAGCGGCCACTATCGCAACGGTGTTCTGCTGGCCCCTGCAACCGCGCGATCGATTCGAGAAATGATTTTGCAATAATTAACAAATGTTAATACAATCAAGATAGCAATTCATATCTTACAGCTAAATATGTCCGACAAACCTTTAGGTAAACCCCGCTCTTTGTGGCAAGTAATTTTGCTGTCTGGAGTCAGCTTGCTGCTATATTACGGATGGTACAAATGGATTATTCAAGAAGAATTGCGTCGCTATAACGGCAGCGGTTGGTCGGGAACCCTTTGCTTGCTTCCCTTTGTTTTAGGAGTAGCCGTCCCCCAAGCTTTGCGGATATTCGACCCTGACGTTCCCGGATGGTTTGGTTGGTTTTCCTTCCTCGGTATTGCTTGGATTTACATCGTGCAGTTCAAACTTTACAAGACAGTTAACGAATTGTACCGCCAAGAAGGAATCAAAGAGCCACTAACAGTTTGGTGGATTTTTGTACCCGGTTTAAATTTAGTTGTCGGCTTGCGACAAATTCACTTTTTGAGTCAGTTTTGGGCGAGAAAACAGGGAGTTGAAGTTAAGGATAACTTAGCCGAAAGCATTCCTTTCCTCTCAGCTAACGCTTAAGGGGAAACTTTTTACACTGATATCATAAGTTTGTAGGGTACGTCAGTAATCATAGCTCGATTTTCCAAAAATTTAGCTTACGGACGCACCCTACAAGTTTATACTAAGACCAAAAAGTGGTTTGACGCGCGAATTATGGCGGTAATATGCGCCTCGGCGCACATTAGATAATTAGGTGCTACATCCCTGACTGAATCACCAGAACCTATTCGGCAAATCCGCTAAAATGAGTTTGAGTTCCGGTTCATTAACCCGCTTAATTGCTTTAGGAATACTTACCCACTGTCGCTTTCTCCTGCTAGCTTCCGGCCAAATTTCTAGAACAGCTTGCACTTGCATTAAAAATACTTCTACCTGACAAGTGTAGCCGGACTTTTGATACTCGTAAGTTCCCAGCAAATCCGGGAACACTTTACCCAACAAACCTGCTTCTTCCCAAGCTTCCTTGGCAGCGGAATCTTGGGGAGTCATGTCAGGTTCAATTAATCCTTTGGGAATCACCCAGCGCTTGCTAGCCGAAGAAGTAATCAGCATTACTTCAATTTGTCCGTCTTGAATGCGATAGGGAATTACCCCCGATTGATCAACCAGTAAAGCGATTTTTATACTCATGATTTCGGCAATATTTGTGGCTACAAAAGCTGCTGTAACCTCATGAACGGTTTACAACTAAAAAATAAAAACAGCATCCTGAGTCTCGACACTTCCCAAGTTAAGACAGCAATAAAGTGGAGAATAAACATATTTGGCTTTTCCTGCTTGTCGAAAAGAGGAAATTCCCATGCACTCCCACTGAACAATAATATTATTATAATAACCGCGCACAATCCTCTACCGACAAGCAGATAAAAGCCGATCGCCAATATCTGCCTTTATCTGCGCCGGTCTGGGGTTTTACACCTAATCTTTCTTCGCCTTAGCCTCCAAATTTTCCATCCGACTCCTCAAATCTTGATTCTCCTTTTTCACCTGGTCTAATTCCTCCCGCAACTGCTTTACCGCTGCATCAGAACCAACATTTTTCTGCACTCTTTGCACAGCTTCATCAGCCATGCGGCGAACGCGGCCATCGGGGGTTTGGTCAGCTAAAGAACGCAAAATGCGAATTGCTTTGCGAGTTTGCATTTGTCCTAATCCCACTACTACAGAGACTTGAGTTAAGAAAAACGTCTCTTTAGATAATTCTGCCAATCGCTGCAAAATTCGTTCTAAATTGACCTTGGTTTGACCAGCCGAAATTGTGCCCAAAGATCGAATTGCAGCCAAGCGCAAAGCTTGCGGAGTACCGGCGGCGGTGTATTTCAAAATTAGATTCAGCGCATCTTCAGAAGTTTTCATGTGCGCCAAACCTGCGATCGCACCCGATCGCACTACCTCATTCCAGCCCTGACGCTCTTTCAGCACCAATTTTAAGTCTTTCAGTACCTGTTCGTCGGTCGGTTTTTCGTCGGGGTTAGCCCCTGCAATGGAGCCCATAGCACTCGCTGCTGCTGCTTCTACGTAATAGCTGTCGTCGCCTTTTTCGACGATCGACCTCAGCGCTTTATAAGTTTCGTGAGTTTGGATTTTACCCAGCGCATTCACCACAGCGCGACGAACACGAGCATCTTTATCTTTTAAGCCACTTACTAAACCTTCAAAAACTTGGTCGAGTTTAATTTCAGCTAACTGACCGGCCACTTCCGCCCGTACTGCCCAGAACGGCTCTTTCTTGAGAACTTCTGACAGCGTTTTCACCGCTTCCAGCCCTCCCTTTTTCGCCAAAGCGTGGGCAGCGTAAATCCGGGAAACTGGGTCTGGATCGAACTGCAACTGAGCTTTGAGTTCGGCAACTCCATACTCTAAAACGACTGTTTTTAAGTAACTATTGCCGACATCGAAACTGATAAACGCCGGCTTCTCTTCTAGGGGGAAATAGAAGCTTTGCTCGCGTTCGTATATTCTGACGGTGAAAGTTTTTAGGTTAGCAATGGAACGGGCATAACTGTTATCTTCTGCCTCTTTTTCCGGCTTGTAACCGAAGCCTATGGGAATTTTTAGGTCAAAGACCTCTTTGCTGTTGCCGTTGCCATTTTTGCTATCTTTTACCTGAGTTTGGGTGACAGTAACTTTTGCTAATTTGCTGTCGCCATCCCAGGAATAAGAAACTTTATAATCTGGATGACCGCCGCGATAAACGTACTGGTCAAACAAAAACATGAGATTGCGACCGGTAGCCTTTTCTATCGCCCTGAGCAAATCGATCGTTTCTACAGTTTTGTGAGCGTTATCCCGCACAAAAGTGTGAATTGCCTTGTAAAATAATTCGTCGCCCAACTCGGCGCGAATCATGTGATAGACGCAAGCGCCTTTTTCGTACAAATGGCGATCGTACAATTCAATGGCTTCGCGGTAAACGTGAGTAACGATCGGCCGACGGTAGCGGGAACTGTCTTCAGCTAAATAATTGCGGGCTTCATTTAACATATAGTAAGCCGCGTCTTCTTTGCCGTATTCTTTGTCAGTCCACAGCACCTCGGAATAAGAAGCCATGCCTTCTTTTATCCAAGCATGAGACCAATGTTTAATTACTACTAAATCACCAAACCACTGGTGAGCTAATTCGTGGGCGACTAAGCTTTCAGTACCTCGATTGTCGAGGGTGGCACGTTCATCTAACAAGCACCTATCTGTTAGCAAAGTTGTCGAAGTATTTTCCATACCGCCGAAGATGAAATCATCGACGCAGACTTGAGCGTACTTGGGAAAAGGGTAAGGATAGCCAAATGCTTGAGAGAAGAATTCAATCATTTGAGGCGTTTTGCCCATGCTGCGCCTAGCGTCTGCCTCGCGGCTTCTTTCCACGTAATAATTAACGGGTTTGCCGTTCCATTCGTCTTTAATTTCGGCAAAATCTCCGACTGCTAAGGTCATTAAATACGTGGGGTGTACCTGGGTTTGGGACCAGTGATAAATTTTATCGTCGCCTTCGTTTTTTGTACTAATTAATTCGCCGTTGGAAATAGCAAATAGTTGTCTCGGAACTTGGACTCGAATTTCTGAAGTAGCGAGTTGTCCGGGATAGTCGAAACAGGGAAACCAGAAGCGAGAATCTTCGTCTTCGCCTTGAGTCCAAACTTGTGTTGGTTTGTCTGGATAGTGTTTGTCCGGCCCGACGAAATAGAGGCCGCGCTGGGGTTTTTCGACCGAGTATTCGATCGCAATTGTAATTGGTTGGTAAGCTTCGGTTGGTTCGTGTAGGTGAATTTGCAGCACTTCGCCATCGCTGTCGAAATTTTGCTCAATTTCGCCGACTTTTACTGATTTAATATTCAGGTTGACTGCATCTAAGGTTAATTTGTCAATGCCGCTGCGGATTGGATTGATGCGGATGCTGCAAGTGCCGCGAAAGCTTTGTTTGGGAATATTCAGCACTAAGTCGAGGAAAATATGCTCTACTTGACCGGGGCGATCGGGATTGTAATGCGGCCGAGCACCGGGCATCTCGAAGGATTTGTGACTGTTTTCAGAATCAAAGTAAGTGTGTGACATTGTGATGGCAAAGTTGTGAGTCGATCGGCGATCGCTGGCAGCGCAGATCCGGCTGAACTGCCAGCTTATTATAGAGTAGCGCGTCCTAGCTGCTGTTGTCGCTAACTTGTTAAAAACTGGGTCTAGCGTTGAAGGGATGGAAAATATGATTTTTTCGCTACAATATCAGCAAGGCTAATGTCTGGAATCATCAGCCTGCAATTGAAATTGAGAGGGAAATCTGTATGACAGCTACACTATCAGTTCCCAGTTCGATCGAATCTTGGCTTGGCGACGAAGCCGAAGACTTGCTCACCCATCAAGCGAAAGTTTCTAAAGATTTGTTGCACCTGCCTGGCCCGGATTGGGTCGATCGCATTTTTGCTCAAACCGATCGATCTCCCCAAGTTTTGCGATCGCTTCAGCAACTCTATTCTAGCGGACGCTTGGCAAATACCGGCTATTTATCCATCCTGCCGGTAGACCAAGGAATCGAACACTCGGCCGCCGCTTCTTTTGCACCAAATCCCATCTATTTTGACAGCGAAAACATCATTAAATTAGCAATTTCGGCTGGCTGCAATGCGGTCGCGACAACGCTGGGAGTTTTGGGAAGCGTATCTCGCAAATACGCGCATAAAATCCCTTTTATTGTCAAGCTCAATCACAACGAGTTGCTAACTTATCCCAATCAATTCGACCAAGTAATGTTTGCGACCGTCGAGCAAGCTTGGAATTTGGGAGCGGTTGCAGTGGGAGCAACAATTTATTTCGGTTCGCCGGAATCGACGCGACAAATCCAAGAAGTCAGTCAGGCTTTTGCCCACGCTCACGAATACGGAATGGCGACAATTTTGTGGTGCTATCTCCGCAACGATATCTTTAAACAAGACAAAGATTATCATGTTGCAGCAGATTTGACGGGGCAAGCAAATCACTTGGGAGTAACAATTCAAGCTGACATTATCAAGCAGAAATTGCCCGAGTGCAATAACGGTTATGAAGCTGTGGCTAAAGCTAGCGGCCAGAGTTACGGCAAAACAGACAAGCGCGTTTATTCGGATTTGACAACGGATCACCCGATCGATCTAACTCGCTATCAAGTGCTCAACTGTTATGCGGGAAGGATGGGTTTAATTAACTCCGGCGGTGCTTCCGGAAAAAGCGATTTTGCAGAAGCAATTCGCACAGCGGTAATCAACAAGCGCGCTGGCGGCTGCGGCTTAATTTCCGGCCGCAAAACTTTTCAGCGTCCTTTTGAAGAAGGCGTAAAATTGTTCAACGCCATTCAAGATGTTTATTTGTCGCCAGAAATCTCGATCGCCTAAAAACTTACCCGACAGAGGTTTGCCTCAATATTACAACCTAAACGTATGTGGACACGACCCACAAATCGTCGTAAACGTAGGGTGCACACTGTGCACCTTATGTGATTTAAATTCCTTAATTTAAGTTGCAAGTTAGCTGTAGTATTAATACTAGCTGAACGTCTATACAAACACCGTATATAAATTGTAAAATGCCCTACAGCCTTGTTTTAAACCTGCGACCAGTTGCGCCAATTCCATCCCAGTTTTTAACGGGACGGCATCTCCACGCTTTATTTTTGAACCTTGTGAGTGCTGTAGACACCGATTTGAGCGCGTACCTGCACGACCAGTCTCAGGAAAAAGCTTTCACTTTAAGCCCTTTCCAAGTAAGGAGAAAAGAGCCTTACAAAAGCAGTACGCCGCAGCCGCAAAAGAGAGTTTTGCCTCCTGCTTCGCGCACAATTTCACAGGCTGTACAATGGGAACACAAGCAAGCTATTCAGGAAAATACGCCGATTTGGTGGCGAATTTCTCTGCTGGATGATGGTTTGTTCGATCGCCTAACTCAACTTTGGCAGCAACTTAATTTCGAGAGCCCTTGGCATCTCGGGCCGACAAATATATACATTACTAATATTTTGAGCCAACCGCAATCAAACCAGCCTTGGGTAAACTTTTGTACTTACGCCGAATTGTTCGATAGAGCTTCCGAAACTGAGCGCCAAATTGCTTTTACTTTTTGCACTCCTACTAATTTTCGGCAAGGGGTATACGATAGTGCTATGCCAACTAGAGAAAGTATTTTCGGCAGTTTAGCTAATCGCTGGAACAAATACAGCAAGATTGCGATCGAACCTACTTTCACAGAAGCTATTTTCCCCAGTTTCTTCGATATCCGAACAGAAGTTAGTACGGATTCTCGCAGTAAATTTATTGGCTGCGTCGGCGATATTAGTTACCGAATTATGGGAGATATAGCTCCTGCTACTATCAAGCAAATTAACACTTTAGCAGATTTTGCGCTTTACAGCGGAGTCGGGCGAAAGACGCCGATGGGTATGGGAATGACTCGCCGGTTGCAGGATTTTTAATCATTCACTTTTGGGCTGAATTTCACTGACGATTTCATAAACATCAGTGTCGGGAAGTTTCGCAAACAAAGGCGTCATCTGCTTTAATATTGCCTGATAAGCTTCGCTTTGATTGGCGGCCATCTCTTCTACGCTTTCCCAAAAAATGATGGCAATACCTTTGTCTGTATTGGGCAATTGCAGCAAATACGCTCCCTTAAAACCTGTAGTATAAGTTGCAACGGCTTTTTCAAAAAGTTCTTCTGCTTCTTTAAATTTTCCTGGTTTAAATTCGCCAATGGCAACGTAGGCAAACTGATGTCTGAGAAAGTCTAGAAATTCTGACATATTTTTTTCCTCACTCAATAGCGATACACCAAGTTATATTTTACCCGATCGCCAGAAATTTGTGAACTTCACAGGTTGGAGTTTCGCGCTTAGCTCATCGGCGGATTTATTAATTACACGTAACTGCGATCGCCACTCAAATAGAAACTTTTTGAGTCAGGCGGCTGGAATCTTTATTAAATAAACTATTGAAGGGCTGATTTTATACGTTTACAATCCTAGGTACGCCGGAGCGACTTCTAGCGCTAGTAAACAAGGTAAAGCTGCTGATAACTCAAGTCTTGTGTGTAACTGCAAGCATACACAAAGCCGTAAAAAGTAACCAGTCAAAAGCGGTTTTTTGCAATAACCCTATTGAATTATTTAAAACTTACCTGTAACAATTATAACACAGACATACAAACAAAGTAAAGAGCCACCTCAAACCAATGAAAAAAATATTAGTAATTGAAGACGATCGCTTAATCCGAGAAACTGTATTAGAACTTCTGCAATCGCGCGGTTTTGAAGCTATCGGCGCTGAAAATGGAAAAGTTGGTATCCAGTTAGCTGCCCAAATTCCCGATTTAATTTTATCTGATGTCATGATGCCGGAACTCGACGGTTTTGAAGTATTCGCAGCCGTGCGATCGCAGCCTGCAACCGCCAGCATTCCGTTTATTTTTATGACAGCCTCCGAAATGGAAAAAGTCTTGGAACTCAAAGCAGACGGCTATCTCAAGAAACCTTGCAGCCTCGCAGAAATGCTCGCGGCGATCGCCGCTCAACTAGAAAAACCGACAGTTGCCAACCCAAAATATCAAAAAGTACAGGACAATTCTGCGCCATCAAATCTTAGCTTGCGCGCCAGGAATCAAAAATCTCGGTTTGAGATTGCCTCGGTTTGCTGGCAATGACGCTCACAGTAACGTTATTGATACACAAGTTGAGGGAATTTCAAATTGGTTCCAGCCAGGGGTGGCTTAGACTGGGTATGTTGAATTTGGTTAAATATTTATGCACGCACAACCCAAAGGCCGCCTAGTTTGGAATCACTCTACCCACCTTCCCGGTTTGATACCAATTTTAGAGCGCCTCACCCTAAAAATGGGAATTCAAACTGTCACTCCGGGCGTCATCAACAAAGTTAAAGGACACATCCCCCGCATGACATTAAGAGTGTCAGTACCCATCCGCGGGGGATTTAAAATCATCGCCAGACAGGGCAAAACCGTACAAGAAGTCTTTATATTAACCACTCTCAGTCAAGGGGACTTGGAAGAGACGATCGCCCAAACCCTAGCCAAGTGACAATATTTTCTTAGCAAGCAAAGCCCGAGCCCTAACTGAAGTAGTTTCATCGCTTTGGGTGATTTCCTCAAGTCTGGCCGAAACTTCCGCTAACCAATCCGGTTTAACAGTCGCAGCACCCGCCAAAGCTTGCAAACCCCCCGCTGCTGCGTAGCGAACCACCCATTCTGGATCTCGGGACGCTTGCAGTAGCGTTTTCACAGCGCGAAGTTGAGCATCTGCAATTTGTTCTGCCGCCATCAGTTCCCAACAAATCGTCCCCAAACCCCTCGCCGCGGCCCGCCGCACGCTCAAAGCAAAGTCATTCGCCGCTGCATCGAGCAAAATCTCCAAACCCCTGGGGTCGCCAATTCCCGCCAAAGCCCGAACAGCCCAAGCTCTCGCCCCGTAATTGTAGCCGTCAAGCTGTTCTAGAAGCGGTTGCACCGCAGGTTCTCCGAGCTGAATTAGCCCATCAACGGCGGCAACAGCGGCGCCTGGGTTGTTGTAACCGAGCACTGTAATTAAGGTAGGAATTGCTTGTTTTGAGGAAGCTGCAGCCAGTGCTTTGACTGCGTTTAACAAGCCTTCGGAAGAATCTGCTTGTTCGACAGCCTGAATTAGTTCTAATGCCATTTATTTGTAAGCTTTACCGTGACTATTGTAATTCTAGGTTGGGTCGATCGCGCGATCGAACTTTTTGCCACCTCACCCACCAACATTCTCATCAAAATGAGTAGGGAAACAGCACTGCTGTGTCCTGCCTAAAATACAGATATGCCGTAGGGAAACAGCACTGCTGTGTCATCATATACTGTGTCCTCAATATAGGGCAGACAATTTAGAATCTCTACAGCAATCCTATTTTAGTGGTGAACTAATTGTTTACAGTAAACTATCCATTAAGTTCATAACTTGGATAGCTTCATCGGACAAAGATAGAGATTCTTGTTGATTGAGGTGATGCTCCAAAACTCCTTTGAGCGCAATCAATTTCAGGCTATTTTCTGCTAAAGTTTCAGAAATAGCTTGCGCTCCCGGCAAATAGCCGATCGCCCCCAAGTCCATCAAAGCCGATCGCCTCAACTGCAAATTATCCCCATTCAAAGCACTTACCAACCGATCTCCGTAAACCCGCTCTCCAGTTAACTGATACATCGCCCGCGCCGCAGCGTACTGCACCCGCTCCACAGAATGTTCCAAAAAAGGTGAAATTAGGGGTATTGCTTCTGTGGCTTTCAGCGTTCCCAAAGCTTCAATTACCGAGTCGTAAGGTTGCACGAGGTGCGATTTTCCTGGCACTCGCACAGCCACAGCTACGCCCCCATCCAATAGCTTCATTAGCTGCCCAATAGAATCGCGGTCGCCCAGCATTTCTAGAGCTTGAGCCGCCGCTTCTCGCACGTAATAATCGGCGCATTCCAAACAGCGAATCAGAGCCGGTAAGGCTTGTTTGTCACCCAATTTACCCAGAGCCCGCGCCGCATTTCGTAATAGGGAATAGTCGCCGATTTTTGTTTGTTCTGACTCTTCTTCCAATGCGGCAATTAAAGCTGCAATAGCTGCCGGTTCCTTGACTCGAAATCTGCCAACCCACCAAGCAGCATAATACCGGAGACTGTAATCTTGGGAGTGCAAATTTGCGATCGCCTGTTCAACAGTTAAAGACTCGCCCTCAGCTAAACCTGCCGGCGGTGAGTCGGATTCGTAATAATCCATAGTCATTAGTTATTAGTTATTAGTTATTAGTTATTCGGCGATTGAAATGGCTGCTAAACAGACAAAACCCGCCTGCGCGGGTTGCATTAACTCTTATTCCGCGCAGGCGGACTTGGTTTGACAAGAAGCGATTTTCATCGCCCCTTCTAGCTTGTGCAGGAGCGATTTTCATCGCCCCTTCTAGCTTGACAAGAAGCGATTTTCATCGCCCCTCCCACCAAACTATTGGTGATCGCCCGATGATTCATGGGATGACTCATGGGATGACTCATGGGATGATTCTGCACCCGCGTTTAAAGGATGAATGCTGACAATTTTCCCGCCCATGCGAGTAATCCGCTGCATTTCTTGATTCATCCGATTGTAAGGCACGGTGATAAATGTACTCGCGCTCGATCGAATCGAATAATCCACATTATCTGTTTCATCGCTTTGGCGCAAGCCGACAACTTCATACCGAAAGCAGCGACCAGCCGAAGCTGTATTGCCACTTTTTCCAGCTACAATTTGACCCAACATAAGCTTCTTGGTAATTGGTAATTCTGACTGTTGACTGTTGACTGTTGACTGTTGACTGTTGACTGTTGACTAAAAGCTACTAACTGCCAACTGCCAACTGCCAACTGCCAACTGACTAAATTGGAGTAATGCTGGCGATTTTTCCGCCCAGGCGTTGAAATTTCTGAATTTGCGAGGACAAATCCTCAACAGGTACGATGAAAGCCTTGCTGCTGCGGCGCACGCTGGGATAGCCGCCCGTGCGAATTCCCGAAACTTCCACGCGCAACAGTCGCCCTTCTTTGCCGTAAGCTGCCGCGCCGCCGAAAGTGCTGCTGGGAGTTACGTTTCTGGCAGAAGGCCGATATGCCCAACCTTCGTTACCGCCGGAGGGACCGACTACAGGCGTAGCGGTGTTAGTGCCGAGTTCGACAGCTAAGCGAGAGTTATTGCCTTCTAGTTGAGATGTATCGCTGTTTGCATAGCCGCGATACAACCGGAACATCCGGGTAAAACCGACGGTTTTTTGACCGCGCTGCGTGTTAAAGCCGCGGTAGTAAGGCACGATACTTTCGCCAAAGTTTTCTTGATACTCTACTGAATCGATGTAAGAATCAATATCAGCGTCGTAGCCTTGTGTTTGGTACAAATCTAAGTGTTCAACTACTTCAGATTCGTCGTAGGGAGCGCGACCGAGCAAGTGTTTGTAGTTTAGTTCGATCGTCCGAGTTTGGAAGCTGTTGTAGAAAAACTTGGTTTTGTACAGTTCTGACTTAGCTACAGCGCGTACAAATTCTCGTACCGTCAAACTGCCGTCCCGCAGCAAAGACTCGGAACTTATAAGTCGCTCGGATTTCATTAAATAGTCGTTGCCTAGCACCTGACGGTAAACCGCACGAATCACAGTTTCAACGTCGTCTTTGGTGTAGTTTGGGCGCAGTTCTACCTTCGGCGCATCGCTCAATGCGGATGTTCCTAGTCTGGACGCTGCTGTTGTAATCGCCACCAGATTTTCTCCTAAATTATTAATGACAAAAGTTTAATGCTTGGTTGCACTTGAAATTTTTAGGACTAAGGATAATATGCCTCAAATTAGGGTGTACACTGCACACCTTACATATCCACATAAAATTGAAGAATTTTTTAGCCTTAGTCCTAATTTGCTAAAGACGTTTCAAAAAAACGTCAATACACAAACTTTAAGCTGTGGTAATACTTACCACTTTGCCGCCACGTTTGTTGATTTGCTGCAAGCGGCTCGAAAGTTGCTCGTAAGGCACGAGATATTCGGTAGTTGTCCGCCGCACTTGAGGCGAAAACTTAGCCGCACCTTGCATTGCGGTGACTCGGTAGAGTTGGTCGCGAGAACCGCCGGAAGTACCGCCAAGGGCTTTTCCGGTGGAGGCTGTGTGTATCGGCGAAGCCATATTTCTCGCTACTTCCCAAGTCAGCCGGGCTTGGGTTTGGTTTTGCGATCGATCGCTAGAAGCAAAACCCCGGTACAATTGAAACATCCGGTTAAAACCGACGGTTTTTTGACCTCTTTGAGTCGCGAAACCGCGATAGTAAGGCACTATACTGTCGCCAAAATTTTCTTCATACTCAACTGAGTCAATGTAAGAATTGATTTCAGCTTCGTAGCCTTCTGCATTGTACAAATCAACGTGGAAAGCAATTTCCGACTCGTCGTAAGGAGCGCGGCCCAACAAATGCTTGTAATTAAGCTCAATTAACCGCGTTTGCGAGTTCGGATAAAAAAACTTTTTCCGATAGGTTTCGGAATGTGCAATTGACCGCACAAAATCTTTCACTGAAATCTGCCCTTGCAGTAGCAGAGATTCAGCACTGGTAAGTCGTTCGCTCGACATTAAATACTCGTTGCCGAAAACTTGGCTGTAAGCAGCGCGAATTACTGCTTTCGCATCGTCTTGCGTCCAGTGGGGGCGGAGTTCTACTCGTCCCGCTTCTTCAAATGCTTTTATTCCCAACCGTTCTGCTGCACCTAATCCCGCCATCTTCGCTTCTCCCTTTTTTGCTTTAAAAACTGAAAACTGCTTAAAAAAAGTATTTGCAAAACTAGGCTTTGATCGCAGATGCCCGGAATTCTAAACAACCGCTAACACTTAAGCTAACAGCAGCTTACAATTCCGGGCATCACGCAAATCTAGCTCAGAGCGTTGATTGCGTAGTCGATGTAGGAATTCGCTTCAGTTGCAGCGTCGCCACTCAGACCGTGGTTGCCTTTGATGTACTTGAGAGCTTCAACGTACCAGCTAGGAGACAATTCAAATGTCCGGTTGATTTCGTCAACACCTGCAATCAGGTACTCGTCCATAGGACCGGTGCCACCTGCAACTAAGCAGTAGGTTACCATCCGCAGGTAGTAGCCGATGTCGCGAGAGCACTTGGCTTTACCGGTTGGGGTAGAAGCGTAGTTCGGGCCTTGCATTTGTTGGGTGTACGGGAATTTGTTGTACACAGCTTGAGCTGCACCGTCGATCAAGCGCTGAGAGTTGGCGGTCAAAGCTTTAGCTGCTTCCAAACCTGCTGCTGCTTGGCGGAAACGGCCGAAGGCGACTTGTAGTTCTGTGCTGCTCAGGAAACGGCCTTGAGAATCGGCTGCGGTTACTGCTTCAGTCAAAGGGGTTTTCATTGTTCTGGTTTCTCCCTAATGTTGTGTTGTTTTTGTACAAAAATGATTGTTTGCAAAAATGCGATGCTCGCTTCTTTACAAGAAAGGTTCGCTTGGCTATTTTTAGCCGACTGCATTGGCTGCGCGGTCGAAGTAGCTGCCGATTTCAGACATCAGCGAGCTGCAATCACCACGGGTAACACCGTTGGGGTCGTTAGCGATCGCGATTGCTGCTTCCTTCATTTTTTGCACGCCGGCTGCAACTGAGCCACCGGGAACTCCCAGAGCTTGGTATGTTTCACGCAGACCGTTCAAGCAGCGGTCGTCCAAAACGCTGGCGTCGCCTGCAAATGTTGCATAGGTGACGTAGCGCAAGATGATTTCCATATCGCGCAAGCAAGCTGCCATGCGGCGGTTGGTGTAAGCATTGCCACCAGGAGCGATCAGTTGGGGCTGTTCGGCGAACAGGGTGCGAGCTGCATTGGCTACGATGCTGGATGCGTTGCCGGTGATGCGGTTTACTGCGTCAATCCGCTTGTTGGCGTCGGAAACCATGCTGCTGAGAGCATCTAGTTGACCCTGAGCTAGAAATTCGCCCCGAGCGTCAGATTGGGAAACCACTTTTGTAAATGCGTCAAACATGAAAGAACTCTCCTATTTGAGTTAATTGAGTTTGGTTGCGGTATAAAACCGTTAAGTTAAATTTGTTCAGACTACGAGAGCCTGCAAGGGTTGAAATTTGATGCCAGCTAATCTGCTGGTCCCATCGATCTCTCCCTTTCCGCTACCTGCACTATTGTTACATTGCAACGGAGGTTTAAGAAACCTTAGAAAATTTTACACCTTTTATGAGATGCGACAAACCTTGTCAATCAGGGTTTTTGTTAACTTTGGCCTGTCGTTTCAACCCTCTGATAATCTTTATACAATGCTCGCTTGCGTTTGTTTATTACAAATTATTACAGAAACTTATCTCTCTAAGAAGGTAAATATCGGGGGGGAAAGTACAGGCAAATCTCCTTCTTCGGGTAGATGCGAGATGACCACAATAAACGCAGAGTTTGCTTCGATCGCCGTGCAGTGGGGGTAGAACCGCCCGGAACCGTCCCGTGGACCGATCGCCTTTGTTGGCTTTCTCTGGAAAAACGGAATTGTTAAGAAGTGTTAAGTAAATTAAAGTTTTCGTAAAAGAAGGCTGGGGGAATAGGGAAAAAACCAAAAATTCTGCCCAATGTCAGGAGGGTTGCAGAATTCGGTGTGGGGAAAATCCCAAAGATTGTGAACCAGCTCGCCACAGTCTCAGCTTTTGCCGGAAAATCAGCATTTAGCGACAAAACTCAGCCGTTGGAAGTTGAAAGACCGGGCCCGGTCTTTCATAACGCGGGGATTCTTGTATCATGAGGAGTCCTTGGACTTGACCCCAGACCAAGCATCTACTATGTACCCTGCAGCGGTTGCCAAAAAACTTTCTTCATCTATATATGTGTTCTATGTTCGGCTTCCCACAGGCTAGTCCTACGCAAGCGTGTGGCAAGCTGAGCATTGTGGAGGGTGAGAAAACCAACAGAGGCGATCGACACCTGTTACCGCAGCGCCATTTTTCTTTTAACAACGAGAATAGATGAGTTCGGATACGAGCGTTTTATGACGTTTTTTTTAAGGTAGGTTTTAACCTGCGGCGCACGCTTGCACCCCCGGACTAAAGTCACTTTTGCTTTCAGCTTCTTTTGTGTGTAATAGCCGAAAGAATTGCTAATTTTTAGTATTGACATCCTCCCGGGCGTGAACGCGCGGGGATTCCAAGAATCACTGCTTGGGCTTTTGTCCTAGAAGGACGGGGCTTTAAACCGATTATTTTTGGTAAGGTGGATAGGTGCTATCAGCGGTAGGTCTACAAACGGCGCGATCGAGCCGCCAGACGCATTGAAGTTAAAAGCTTTTTGCTTCCCCGGCATCGAACCGTCCAAAACCCGTCCAAGTTAAACAGTTTTTTATTCAGAACTCAAAACTTAAAACTCTCTTACTGTAATCAGCCAGATGGATCGGCTGTAGCTGTCCGGCCGCAACTACCTTTATACCCCATGCTCGATCGTAATTTATGTCTTCAACTTCTCCCTCTTCTTGGCACACCGTAGCAATTGACCAAACTCTCAAGCAGCTAAGCAGCAACAAAGACGCTGGCTTGAGCAGCCAACAGGTGTCAGAACGCTTGCAGCAATACGGCCCCAACGAACTCGAAGAAACAGGAGGCCGCAGTCCGTGGTCGATTTTTGTCGATCAGTTCACCAACATCATGTTGTTGATGCTGATGGGTGTGGCCGTGATTTCGGGTTTTTTGGACATTCGGTCGAATACTTTTCCCAAAGATGCGATCGCCATTTTTGCGATCGTCATACTCAACGGCATTCTCGGCTATTTCCAAGAGCAAAGTGCTGAAAAAGCCCTCGCAGCCCTCAAAAACCTCGCTTCCCCCCTAGTCAGAGTCCTGCGGGACGGCAAAACTTCGGAAATAGCAGCCAAGGAACTCGTACCCGGAGATGTAATGCTGTTGGAGGCTGGGGTAAAAATAGCAGCAGACGCACGCTTGATCGAAACATCAAATCTGCAAGTCAGAGAATCTGCTTTGACAGGGGAAGCTCTAGCAGTAACCAAGCAAGCCGAGCTCGAACTTCCAGAAGATGCTTCCTTGGGCGATCGACTCAACCTGATTTTTCAGGGCACAGAAGTTGTTCAGGGACGAGCAAAGGCGATCGTCACCAACACCGGAATGAAAACTGAACTGGGCAAAATTGCCACCATGCTTCAGTCAGTAGAAACCGAACCGACTCCCCTGCAACAGCGGATGAGCCAGTTGGGAAATGTTCTAGTCTCCGGAGCCCTAACCTTAGTCGCAATTGTCGTCATCGGCGGCATGATTACCTTCCAAAACGGCGGCATCGGGTTCGATACTAGCAGGTTTGAAGATTTGTTAGAAGTTTCTCTAAGCATGGCTGTGGCTGTGGTTCCCGAAGGACTCGCAGCAGTCGTGACAGTTACTCTGGCACTCGGAACTAGGCGGATGGTGAAGCGAAACGCCCTGATTCGCAAACTGCCTGCAGTAGAAACTTTGGGTTCGGTAACTACCATTTGTTCTGACAAAACAGGTACTCTGACTCAAAATAAAATGGTAGTTCAGCTAGTGTCTACGGGCGACTGCACAGTCGCCGTCGCAGGATCTGGCTATGCCCCGATCGGAGATTTTACCGATCGCCTGACATCGACAAAAATTAATAATTTAGAGGAATATCCAGAACTCGAATCTTTATTAATTGCCTGTGCAGTTTGCAACGACGCAGTATTGCAACAAGAACAGCAACAATGGCAGATTTTAGGCGACCCCACAGAAGGAGCTCTGCTTTGTGTAGCGGGAAAAGCAGGCATTTATAAGGAAAAACAGTCTCAATTGCTGCCACGGACGGCGGAATTTCCTTTTTCTTCGGAACGCAAGCGGATGAGCGTGATTTGCGAAGTGCCGGGCCGATCAGGAAATTCGGCATTTCCCGCAGAAAAAGGACAGCAGCCGAATTATTTGATGCTGACCAAAGGCTCTCCAGAGTTGACTTTGGAGCGCTGCAAAGGCATTATAGTCGGCGCTCGAGTACAACCTTTAACCCAGGAAATGCGCGATCGCATCCTCGTGGAAAACAACAACATGGCAAGCGGCGGTTTGCGAGTTCTCGGGTTTGCGTACAAACTCTGGGAAAACATACCGCCCGAAGGTTCTGAGGAAACCAGCGAACAAGACATGATTTGGCTGGGACTCGTCAGTATGCTGGACGCCCCGCGTCCGGAAGTGCGGGAAGCAGTGGTGAAGTGCCGCAATGCAGGCATCCGGGTGGTGATGATTACAGGAGACCACCAGTTGACAGCAAAAGCGATCGCTTACGATTTAGGTATTGCAACAGAGGGCGATCGAGTTCTCACCGGTCAAGAATTAGAAAAGCTCAGCCAAGAAGAACTCAAACAGCAAGTCGAACAGGTTAGCGTTTACGCCCGCGTCTCCCCCGAACACAAATTGCGAATAGTCCAAGCTTTGCAAAGTTGGGGCAAATTTGTCGCAATGACCGGCGACGGCGTTAACGACGCCCCCGCCTTGAAACAAGCCGATATCGGCATCGCAATGGGGATTACCGGCACCGATGTCAGCAAAGAAGCTAGCGATATGGTACTCCTCGACGACAACTTCGCAACTATTGTCGCCGCCGCTGAAGAAGGGCGAGTGGTTTATAGCAATATTCGCCGCTTTATTAAGTACATTTTGGGCAGCAACATCGGCGAAGTTTTGACAATTGCCGCCGCACCTTTAATCGGTTTGGGAGGAGTGCCGCTGACGCCGCTCCAAATTTTGTGGATGAACTTAGTAACAGACGGCGTTCCCGCTTTGGCCTTGGCCGTGGAACCGGCGGAACCGAACGTGATGAAAAAGCCTCCTTTTAGTCCGCGAGAAAATATTTTTGCGCGGGGTTTGGGTTCTTACATAATTCGCATCGGGATTATTTTTGCAATTTTGACGATCGCGATGATGTCCTGGGCTTATGGATATACTCACGCTCCCGGACACGGCAATCCAGATGCTTGGAAAACAATGGTGTTTACAACTCTTTGTTTGGCACAAATGGGTCACGCGATCGCAATTCGGTCTAACACTCAGCTAACTATCGAGTTAAATCCCTTGACTAATGTTTTTGTTTGGGGAGCTGTGATTGTTACTACTGCTTTGCAATTAATGCTGATTTACGTTCCGCCACTGAGAGCATTTTTCGGCACTCACTATTTGTCGCCTTTTGAATTGATGGTTTGCTTCGGTTTCAGCGCCCTGATGTTTGTCTGGATTGAAATGGAAAAACTGTTTGTGCGCTTTTACAAATTTAGGAAATAGTGTTAACGGCTGACGGATAGTGAGCTAAGTTTGATTATTAGCTAGAGCGCTCGATAGGGTACTATTTTCAAAAAGATCCGCCAGGGTTGAAACCCCTGGCTCACAGCGAAACTCATTCCTACGAAGACTAAATAGATTGTGTCACGATTAAGCATTTATTAGTTCGTTATAATGTCATTGCGAGCGCAACGGTCGGCGAAAATCGCAATCGTAAAGGCTCGTGGCTACCAACCCGTAAGGTGCGCCCTACGATGAGTGTATTACCAATTACGAATTACGAATTACCAATTACCGATTACCAATTACCGATTACCAATTACTAATATTATGTATTTGAAAACGCTGCACCTACGGCAGTTTCGGAACTACTTCGATCAAAAGGTAGCGTTTGACGCTCCCAAAACCATTTTAGTAGGAAATAACGCTCAAGGAAAATCTAACTTGTTAGAAGCGGTAGAGTTGCTTTCTACATTAAAAAGCCACCGGGTAGGGCGCGATCGTGATTTAATACTCGACTCAAAGCCGATCGGGCAAATTGATGCTACACTCGAACGCCAAACCGGAGCGATCGACTTAGCTTTAACTCTTCGCTCTGGGGCTCGTCGAACACTGAAGCTCAATGGTGAACCGCTGCGCCGCCATTTAGACTTTTTGAGCGTCTTAAATGTAGTGCAATTTTCTTGTTTGGATTTGGACTTAGTGCGCGGCGGGCCCGAAGGAAGGCGCAATTGGATCGATCGCCTCGTCATCCAGTTAGAACCGATTTACGCTCACATTTTGCAGCAGTATAACCAAATTTTGCGCCAGCGAAACGCTCTATTGAAACGTTCTAAAGAAATCAGGAAAGCGGAATTTTCCGACAGTTTTGACAAGATGCAATTTATCGGATCTGAAACTCCCGAAGACCAAAATATTGCAGAATGCCCAATGCCCAATGCCCAATGCCCAATGCCCAATGCCCCATTCCCAATTCCCAGTTCAGAATTAGCTTTGTGGGACGCGCAGTTGGCGACAGCGGGCGCTCGCGTCATCCGCAGGCGCGATCGAATTTTGGAGCGTTTGATGCCTTTAGCTCGAAATTGGCACCGTTCAATTAGCGGTTCAGCAGAAGTTTTAGATGTGAAATACGATGCTAATATTGAAGTAAGTTCGGAATTAATCGCTAAAGATAATCTCGAAGGAGTGCGACAAGCATTTTTAGAGAAAATTCAAAAAAGGGCGATCGCAGAACAGTTTCAAGGAACAACTTTAGTCGGCCCCCACCGCGACGACATTACATTTACCATTAACAATACCCCAGCTCGTCAATACGCATCCCAAGGTCAGCAGCGAACTCTGGTATTAGCATTAAAATTAGCCGAATTGCAGCTTATTGAAGAAGTCGTCGGCGAAGCGCCTTTACTGTTGCTCGACGACGTACTTGCAGAACTCGATCTGAGCCGCCAAAATCAACTTTTAGAAACAATTCAAGAAAGATTTCAAACTCTGATTACTACAACTCACCTAGGCGCTTTTGATGCTCAGTGGCTGCGACAAACCCAAATTCTCTCCGTCGTTGCTGGACAAATCAATCGATTTTAGATTTTAGATTTTAGATTTTAGATTGACAAATTTTCTGTTTCATGGTAAAGCTAGAAAAAAATTGAAAAATTGGCATTATTAGCTCAATTCGAGATAGGATAAAGGTTAATTTTGATTACCGCTTTCGCTTCCATTTTTCTAAACCTTATGAAGCATTACATTTCCCGTCTGTTAGCCCTGGTATTAGTTGTTGTCATCGGCGTAGCGGGCTGTACCAATGTTCCGGCCACTCTGAGTGGAGATTATGGCCAAGACACATTAGCATTAGTGAAGAGCTTGAGAACAGCGCTCACTTTGCCAGAGGGCACGCCGGAAAAAGCAGCCGCTCAAGCCGAGGCTCGCACAAGTATCAACGATTTTTTTGCTGCCTACCGCCGCGATCCCGCTCTTACCAAGCTGGCCTCTTTCACAACAATGCGGACGGCATTAAACTCTTTGGCCGGACATTACAGTTCCTATCCAAACCGTCCCGTTCCTGAAAAATTGAAAAAGCGTCTTGAGTCAGAATTTCAGCAGATTGAAGCTGCTCTTAACAGAGGAGCTTAATCTCAAAATTTAGGAGCAAGGATAAATTTTAATAATTCATCTTTCATCCTTGATATTTGAGTGTTAACAATTTTTAGTAGAAATATCAACTGCTTTTAGCGCCCACTGTACCAGGCGCTTTTTTATGCACGATTTAGGGAAAAAGTCCTGAGAAATCGAACTGGATATGATATCAAATCTGGGCTTTTTACCCCTTTTATTTTTGAGTCCGCGAAGGCGCGTGCCTGCGTGCAAACACTTAGGCAGAGGAAAGTTTGTATAACATAGCAGCGGTTTAATCACCGAGTCCTATCTTGCCCGATCGCCCTTATTGAATTTAAATAGCCGCCAGATAGAATTTGCATTGTGCGATCGACTTGTGCCATAACTAAGTCAACCGAAAAAAGTAGAAAATTTGTAGCTGCTTGTTGAGCGCGATCGCAAAAATGCGATCGCCACCCAATTTAAACCAGAAAACCCCATTCGATTCTCCCATGAAAATTGCACCAACTCGCATCGCGAATTTTCAACACCAGCGACGCTTTTTAAGTGCGGTAACTGCTGTTTTAACCAGTAGCTTCATCAGCCAGCTTGTTTGGCCGTTTATCGGAAATCAACCAGCTTTTGCCCAAACATCAGCCTATTGTCAATTATCCCAAGAACAGGTCAATCAAAAAGAAGACTTGCGCCGCGCCGCGCTGTCGGGAAAACGGGAATCTCAGCAAGCATATTTTGCTGTTTTGAACAAACACGCGCGGGAAATAGCAGAATGTCGCCAAAAGACTTGGCCGGAAACCCAAGCAGTTTGGCTGCGTTTGTATCCCTGCGATGTCAGACCCGGAGAACTCGATCGAGTATTGGACAAAGTTGTGAATAAAGGCTACAACCAAGTCTATGTTGAAGTGTTTTACGATGGTCAAGTGCTGCTCCCAGTCGCAGACAATCCTACGGCTTGGCCTTCTGTTTTGAGAAATCGCGGTTACGAGAAATACGATTTGTTAGAAAAGGCGATCGCCAAAGGCAAACAGCGAGGTTTAAAAGTATACGCCTGGTTATTTGCCATGAACTTTGGCTATAGCTATGCTCAGCGTCCCGACAGACAGCAAACCCTCGCTATCAACGGTAAAAATCAGACAAGTTTAACAGTAAGTGAATACGCAGCAATTAACGAGGACTTCGGAGAAGTTCCGGGCAATCAAGCCTTTATTGACCCCTACAACCCGCAAGCACGGCAAGACTATACTTTGTTAGTAAATCAAATAGTCAAGCGCAAGCCCCAAGGAATGTTGTTCGACTACATTCGCTATCTACGGGGCATCGGACCCGCTTCAGTTGCTACCAAAGTTCAAGACTTGTGGATTTACGGCCCAGCATCGCAGCAAGTTCTTTTGCAGCGGGCTAGCAATCAGCAAGGGCGAGATTTAATTCAGCGATATTTGACTAGAGGATTTATCAATACTAATGACGTTCAAGCAGTAGTCAAACAGTATCCAACTGAGCGAGAACCTCTTTGGCAGGGCCGAATTCCGCAGGTGATGTCAGTAGCAACTCCACCTTCTAGAAGGGAAAATGCCGCATCAAGAACAGCCTCAACAACTCCCGCCACTAACAAGCCAAACCCTGCAACTGCCACATCAAAACCGACACCGCGGCTTCCCGATACCGGCATTCTGCAAAAAGATTTGTGGAAACTAAGCGTTGCTCACGCAGTCCAAGGGATTTTAGATTTTTTGGGGGTAGCAATTCAACCAGCTCAAAGGATGGGAATTCCTGTAGGAGCAGTGTTTTTTCCCACTGCAAATCAAGCGATAAATCAAGGGGGATATGATTCGAGATTGCAGCCTTGGGACAGCTTTCCGGCTGCTGTAGAATTCCACGCCATGTCTTACGGAAATTGCGGTGATGTAAGCTGCATTGTGCCACAGGTGCAGCGGACAGTAAGTTTAGCGCCTGCGGGAGCAAAAATTATTCCTGCCATTGCTGGAGATTGGGGAAAACCTCTGAAAAATCGGCCGTCTTTGGAGATTCAAATGGCAGCAATTCGCTCGGCGACGCCGCAAATTAATGCGGTGAGTCATTTTGCTTTTGGGTGGCAAGAACCGGAGGATGAAAGGGCACGGCAAACTTGCCGGTTGTAAGGAGATTATTTGTAGAGATGCAGCTCGTGGCGTCTCTACAAGAAAGAATTTGTGCGATAATATTTGAAAAGGTTCTTATCTGCTAGGAGCGACATCCAAGTTTTAATAGGACAATACCGAATCATAATAAATATTAATACAAAGGAGTATTCCTTATGGTAGCTCAGCCTGAAGCCTACAACCAAGTATCTAACGAAGATACGACGTTTGATGAACTAAATTTTATGCAAGAGGAAGAAGATAACGATGCTGAACTTTATCAAACAGACAAATTGATATACGATCCTGATGAAATTAATATTTTCACCAGAGAACCAACCATCGAGCAACTTCTAAGAAGAATCAATGAGGAAGCTCTTGACTTAGCACCGGACTTTCAGCGCCATGCAAACATCTGGAAAGATGACGCTAAAAGTAGACTGATTGAGTCGCTCCTAATTCGGATTCCATTACCAGCTTTTTATATAGATGCAACTGATGAAGATAAATGGTTAGTTGTGGATGGATTGCAACGGCTATCTGCTCTCAAGCAATTTATGAGCGATAAAACACTTAGGTTATGCGGACTAGAATACTTAACCAATTTAGAAGGTAAAACTTATGATGAAATTGAACGCAGATACCAGCGTCGAATAGAGGAAACTCAGGTTACAGTTTATTTAATTGAAAAAGGTACACCTCCTGAAGTTAAATATAACATTTTTAAACGGATTAATACAGGAGGATTGCCAATGACTCCCCAAGAGCTTCGCCATGCTCTCAACCCCGGTAAGGCAACAAAGTTTTTAGCTAAACTTGCTACATCTAATGAATTCCAGCAAGTTACTAAGCTGAGTAAGTTGCGTAAAATGCGGATGGACGATCGGGAATTTATACTCGGTTTTTTAGCCTTTACGCTTACATCTTATAAAAATTCTCAATCTGAAAAGAGAAATTTATTTTTAAGTAAAGCATTATCTAAGGTTAATAATATGTCTGAACAGGACTTACAAGTAATAGAAAATAATTTTACAAAAGCTATGATTGCAGCATGGCAAATTTTTGGGAAAAATGCCTTTCGTAAAATCTCCCAACACCAAACAAAAATGTTTCCAATAAATAAAGCATTGTTTGAAGTTTGGTCTGTTAATCTCAGTTTACTTAGCGACGAGCAACTTAATATATTGAAGCAGCACAAGGAGCAATTGATTGAAAAATTTAGAAAATATGTAGATAGCGATCGAGAGTTTCTGACTTCTATCTCTCAGGCAGCGGAAAAAATTGAGTACAGATTTAAGATAATTGAAAAAATAATTCAGGAGGTTCTGGCATGATTACTTCGCTGCAATTGCTCAATTTTAAACCTTTTGCAAATCAGTTATTGGAATTTAAAAAGCTCACGCTATTTTCTGGTTTAAACAGCACTGGTAAATCTTCTGTTATGCAATCTCTGTTGCTCCTGCGTCAATCTTATCAACAGGGTTTATTGCCAGAAAAAGGGTTGGCGCTTAATGGCGATTTCGTGAATGTGGGTACTGCTAGAGACGCACTTTTTGAGGGAGCAAAAGAGGACTTAATTGGTTTTGACATTGTTTGGGAAAACAACAGCGAAGGGCTATGGCGTTTCAAATATGACCAAGAGGTAGATGTGTTGAACATTGTCTCGAAACCAGTTACTTCGGAAGTGTATAAATCGAATCTTTTTGGCAATAATTTTCATTACCTTCAGGCAGAACGGCTCGGACCGCGCCCATTTAATGAAATGTCAGATTACCAAGTACGACAGCTCGGTCAACTGGGTATCAAAGGCGAATATGCTGCTCATTTTCTTGCTATTAATGGGCGTGAGGTTATCCCTAATAGTAACCTCAGCCATCTAGAGGTAAAATTCAAAAGGCAAAACCTGGAACAAACCCGTAATAAATCAATGGATTTAATCGACCAAGTTGAAGCATGGATGGGAGAAATTAGTCCGGGTACGCGCCTCAAAATAGACGCCAAATCCGATGTCGATTTGATGAGTTTTCAATATTCCTATGGAGATAGCAATCCTTACCGTGCAACTAATGTGGGATTTGGAATTAGCTACACTTTACCGATTATTGTAGCGGCACTTGCATCAACACCTGGTACAATCATTTTAATTGAAAATCCTGAAGCGCATCTCCATCCAAAAGGACAAGTTAAAATGGGTCAATTATTAGCTTTGGCGGCTAGCGGTGGCGTTCAAGTTGTGATAGAAACTCACAGCGATCATGTTTTAAATGGGATTCGCCTTGCGGTTCACGGGGGCAAAATTGACCCGAAAGATGTTCAGTTGCACTACTTCCACCGTGACAATAAAGAAAAGGAAAGACAAGCTGTGACTGAGGTAATATCGCCAAAAATCGATCGCAACGGACGAATTGATCGCTGGCCGAAGGGTTTTTTTGATGAGTGGGACAACAGCTTGGAGATTTTGTTGGAACCTGCGGTGGAAGGAGAATAAGCGATGGATTTGGAGATGGTGTTTAATGAACTGTCGGCGCGAACTCTTGCTCCTGATATTTCTACAGCACGACAATGGATGTCAGAATTGATTAGGACGATGGTTGCAGCTCAACGCTGTGGGCTGAAGGGAATTCGCATTCAAGCAGATTTTCATGCTATGATTCTTGCTGAAAGCTATCCTCTTTCTCTTTGGCGTAATGATGATAAAGTTAATAGAGAAGAGCGGACTTTTCTAAAAACGCTGGCAACTAAAACTCCTTTATCTGTTGATATTTCTGATGTAAGTATTAAAATAAAAGTAGAAGCTCCCGATTGTGAGTTTAGTTTGCAGGGGACTCAAGCAGAAGGATTTAAAGTTTCTTATTACCTTGAAACATTGGCAATTAGTCTGAATTCAGAGTCATTGTGGAATAGCAGTCGCCTCAATTTAGAACTAATACAAATTGACGACAATGGGGAGCTGATAGAAGAAAGTGTAGAGGTTCTTCATGCTAGTCAGAAAAACCACGTTCTCGAACACGGTGATTGGATTAAGAAACGTCAGCAAACAGCGGTGGTTGATGGTTTGGAGCTTTGGAAACGTCGAGCTGAGTTATTCTCCAGCCTGGAATTTTGCGATCGCGTCAGCCAACAGATAGAAAGCCTTGTCGATCCGAAAATGTTACGACAAGTTGTCAGAAAGTTATTTGAGCTTGATGAATTATCTAAAAGCTGGACAGACGGAGCGCTAAATTTGGATAATCTTCCTAGTAAGGCATCTCCAGAGAGTGAGTCAAGACTTAAGCAGCTTAGAGAGCAACTAAATATTCAGTGTCTTGACGGGAAAAAGCGTATTTTCAGCTTGCACATCCGCATGACACCGGGAGCTTGGCGACTCCATTTCTGCACAGAATTAGGCCCCGGAAAGATAATCATTGGGTATATTGGCCCCAAAATAGAATAATTTACAGCGAATTGTGCTCGCAAATCCCCATAAACAGACATCTCACCAAAATTAACTTACTCGAAATTTCATCTGGGTTCCGAAGCGTTCATCGGCAGTTAAAAATCCCTAATCGGCTAAACTTATTAATAACAATAAAACCCTTTATTAATTATAAAAATACAAAAACTACAAGCAAGAGATATCAACCTCCGCTATCTAATCGATAACTTCGGCTTGCAGCGAGTTCGTAACAGTGAATTTTTCCGAGAATGGCAAGAAAACTTGCCCGAAGTAACAGACTCAGAAAAACAATTGCTCGATCGCGTCCAAGACATATACTTCAACTTGGTAGACAACCCGCCTGTATTGGACAATGCAGTCAAGCTAACAATCATCAGCCCTATTTTATTTATTGCCGGTCTGTATGAGTCCCCTTTTCCAGTCAAAGCCGAAAAGTCGATATCCATTCAACAGGAAGACGAAGGCAGAATCATCGAAGGCACAATAGATATCCTAAATATGAAAGCAAACTTGTGGGTGACAGTAATTGAATCCAAACAACTTTCGTTTTCAACTGACAAAGCACTTGCCCAACTCCTGGTATATATGCTGGCCGATCCCAATCCTGAAACTCCTACTTTTGGAATGATTACCACAGGCGCTAACTTCAATTTTGTCAAGTTAGTTAGAGGGGAAACTCCCCAGTATGCGCGATCGGCGGAATTTGTTATTTCCAATCCCGGCAATGAATTGTACCGGGTTTTGCAGATTTTAAAACGCCTGAGTCAACTTCCCGACTAGCAATAAAAGCCATTTTGAGTTATCTTTCAAAGCAGACAATATCTAATATCTCAAATTTCAAACTGGTGCGAGCATGGTAAATTACTCGATAGTCGGCGCTGTGGCAATAGCTTCTGTCTGCTGGGCAGAAATAATACGAGACTTTTATCACGTCGTGTCCCATTATTGGACACCCCTGCAAAAGCTGCACACTTGGCATCACCGCGTTTTCCGCCCTAATTTGACCCCCGTCAGCGAGACAATTTACAAGCAAGCACACTGGCGTCACGACGTGCCCGAAGCTGCGGCGATGATGGTTTTGGGCTTGTTGCTGTGGGGTGTAGCTTATTTTGGGCTGCCGGAATATCACTGGGGCGCAGCAGCAGGCTGTATTTATACTTTAGGCTTTTTGTTGAGCGCGATCGCCCGCGGGTGCGGCATCAAAGGCGCAGACGAATTAACCGACATCACCCACCAACCGGGAGACTTCCTGACTCCCCCTGGCAAGTGGTTAGTTAATAAACCTTATCACTGGCGGCACCACTTCGACAATCAAAATGCTTACTATTGCGGTACTTTCACCTTAATAGATAAACTTATGGGTACAGCACTTTCTCTCAAAGGCAAAACTGTAGCCGTCACCGGTGCATCGGGAACTTTAGGTCGTTCGCTACTCAAACACCTGCACAAAGCTGGTGCAAAAGTCATCGCCCTCACCTCTGGAAATGAGGAAATTACTTTGAATTTAGACGGCGAAAGTTTACCTATAAAAACCATAACTTGGCAAGCTGGCCAAGAGGCAGACTTAGCCCTATTTTTAGAAAAAATTGATATTCTCGTCATCAATCACGGGATTAATGTACACGGAGAAAGAACAGGAGAGGCGATCGCAAACTCCTACGAAATTAACACTTTTTCGGCGTGGCGGCTGATGGAACTCTTTTTCTTAACAGTCCGCACTAACGAAAACATCGCTTGCAAAGAAGTCTGGATCAACACTTCCGAAGCAGAAATAATTCCCGCTGTCAGTCCCCTGTACGAACTCAGCAAACGCGCCCTGGGAGATTTAGTCACCCTGCGGCGGCTAGACGCGCCCTGCATCGTTCGCAAACTGATTTTAGGGCCGTTTAAAAGCAACTTAAACCCGATCGGCATTCTGTCTCCAGATTGGGTAGCGCAGCAAGTTGTCAAACAAGCTAAAGCCGATGCGCGCAACATCATCGTGACAATTAATCCTTTGACTTTTATCGTTTTTCCAGTCAAAGAGTTTTTTGTTTCTCTCTACTTCCAAATCTTCAGCCGGAAAGCGATTTCAGAGATTAAAGCAGCGGCGGTTTCGGAAAAATCTAGCGTTGAATCTAAGATTAATTAATGAACAAGAAACCCGGTTTTTTACATAAACCGGGTTTCTAACTTGGGATGTAATACCCCTTTGATTCTTTTGTCCCTCTCTGGGGAGACTAAATTTTGTTTAGGATCGGTTTCAACAGCCGAGTCTTATCTAATTACTAACCTCAGCCATTTCAATTACCCGGCCGTCATAATCCTTGACCAAAAAATTCAGTGGCTTTTCCCGGCGAATTTTATAACTAATGCCGCGAGTTTGTACCCTCATCAATAGCTGATCCAAACATTCGCGATCGAAACAAACGTGACGCGGGCGATTTTTTTCCCCTACACCGGCCCCGCTAATAATGTGCAGTTGGGTATTTTTCATCAACTGATACCACAAACCATCCGGACTCCCCATCGTTTGAGAGCTCGTTGCCCTCCCGACATTCGGCGACAAATACAGCGGATCGATACCAGTGGTCCCCAAAGTTTGCTCGTAATTGTAGTAGTAGTGCAGCGGCACTTCTGCTACGGGCAGGTTTAGCATACCTTCATAGAACTCCCTCGCTTGCCCGAGATCGGATACCATCACCGTGTGTACCTTCGGAGCACTGGTGAGAAACATCCACATCGCCCCCGCATAGGCGGCCAGCAGCATTACCATAATCCCTTGAGTCGAAAACAAGCTGTCAAGGGGCAGGGATGGCAAGAAAGAACTCAGGTGTAAAGGGTGAAGTCCAAAAGCAATAAAACTAACTGCTAGAGTCATGAATTATAAGAAAGGGTAAACAACGAAATTTATCAAGATTGCAGTCGCGATCGCCCGCGAGACTTAAACTATTAGCTTAGCCATCTATGTTAGCAAAAACTAGCGGTTAAGCCCTACCCGATGAAAGTCTTTGTATACGGCACACTCAAACCGGGGGAGTCCAACTACCTCCGCTACTGCGAAGGAAAAGTTGTGGATGCTTGCCCCGCGATAGCCCGCGGTCAACTTTTTGCGCTGCCGATCGGCTATCCTGCGATGATGGCCGGAGATGGTACAGTCTGCGGCTTTCTCCTCAGTTTCGCAAACTCGGCTATTTTGGACGATTTAGACCGATTGGAAGACTATCATCCGCTGCGGGAACCGACACAAAACGAATATCAGCGACAGGAAATCGAAATCTTCGATCCACACCTCAAACCTTTAGGCACGGCTTGGGCTTACTTCATGTTACCCGATCGCGTTCGTTCCCTAGGAGGCATCTGGCTGCCCGACGGCAGGTGGGAAAATCGGTTTTTCACCAAATAAGGTGGTTAATGCCGATGAGCTTAGGAAAGTGCCATTGCAGTGGGCGAAGGCGGCTCGAACCTGTAACCGTAACCCCGAATAGTTTTAATAAACTGCGATCCAGTAGCATCAACTTCAATCATTTTCTTGCGAATCTGACCGATATGTACGCTAACAACTTTCTCTTCTCCTGTGTCGTTGCAGTTCCACCCCCAAATTTTTTCAATTAGCTGTTGGCGACTCCAAGATTGACGGGAATGACTTGCCAAAAAATACAGGATATTAAATTCCAAGGCTGTTAACTTGATAATGCGATCGTGGAGTGTTGCTTCCCGGCGCGCTGAATCGATCGCGAATTGATCGAATACAATACGTGATGGAGTCACAGGTCTCATCCGTATCAACACAACTTCTATACGAATTGCCAACTCTGCCAAACCAAAGGGTTTACAGATATAATCATCAGCATCGGCGGACAGGACTTTAAGTTTATCAGCTTCGTCTGTGCGACTGCTTAGCATGATCACAAAAACATTAGTACGGCGCTGCATTTCTTGGCAGAGGTGATAGCCTGTAGTATCCGGCAAATTCCAATCGAGAACTACTAGCAGTGGCTTTAATTTCTCAAACAATTCTAAAGCGGTCTCGCCATCTGCTGCCGAATCTACTTGATATTTCTGAGTTAAAAAACGATGAACTAGAGTGCGGATGGAAGCGTCATCATCCACCACGAGAATCTTGGGAGTAGTATCAGTAGTCATAACAAAAAAGTTTCTTTTTGTTGTCAATTTAAAGCTGGGAATTACAGAACAGCTTTAGTCAAGGATAAACCCCAGCTCGCTCCAAATAACTGGTAATTCTTCAATTAACTTAGCTTGGAGGTCAAAAGGCTCTCCCATATCCCAAATTTTGAATTCTAGGCGTTCGTTAAATACGGTTATTTCAAGGTTGATCGGAGTTGCCAAGGGCAGATTTTTATGAGCGTGGCGAACAGCATTTGTAAACCCTTCTATCGTAGCAAGTTTGCACTGCTGCAAAACTGCTTCGGGAATGGGTAGATACTCTAACTGCTCGACCCACCATAAAACTTGAACAACACTCTTGAGGTCACTATTGAGTTGAAGGTGAATTGTTTTAATTGGCTGGTTATAAGTTTGACAAGGTTGGTAATTTCGTTGCTTTTTCCACCCCAAAATAAAGGCATTCCACAAGTCAAGTACCCGCTTTAAATAACCAGATTGAGGCGGAGGTTGGGGTGGTATTATACCTGGATGAAAATATTTCACAATTAATAGACAGTTTCGCTCGTCAGAAGTGCGTGTATAGCTTAGCTTATCGGCAATTTTGCTAATAAGTTTTATGCCTATTCCCCGGGAGGGAATGTCATTTATACTATTTTTCATGTTGCTATCCTTTCTCATTATTTAATAGGTAATTTTTAGAGACACAACAGAATGGCATTCTGAAGGGTTAATTTGGCCTGATTTATGCCTGACTTTTCCCGTATGCCGTGCAGTTGTTGTCAGGATCATTTTCTCTTTGTTGCTGGGGTCTTGACAAACTCAGTTTGCGATCGCTAAACTGATCTAAAATTGACATTGACAATTAGAGAAGTAAATTATATAATGACGACCCTCAAAGCCTCTGAGGAGGGATTAGTAAAAATTAAGCAAGCTAGAAGAGAAAGGGGCTCGACAATAGAAGACCCCAAATGGTTAGTAGAAGCTAGTCAAAAATTAGAACCCGATCGAACTTGGACAGAGGCAGGCCCTTATGCCGATGGTCTGTCGCTGCCAACTTGGAGGCGTTTTTTACGAGGACAAGAACCCATTAAAGCCAATGCTTTCAAGGCTTTCTGCACGGTTTTGCAGTTGAATTGGGAAGAAATTGTCGATCGTCCTCCACCAGAAAGTACGCAGCCATCGAATTTAGACATTGATTCGGTAGTGGAAGAGATCCGGCAAAAATGCCACAGCAAAATCCAACAGCTTTACAGCAAAATGCAACTGTTAGATATTGCACAGCCCGTTGATGTCAGCAACCTCTACGTTGAAGTCAACATTTTGGAGGAAATTACCAGTTGGCAGCCGGGAGAAATTAGCGACTTACTGAGAGACTTCAATCCAGATGCGGATAACTTTAACCGCTTAGGTTTAGGTAAAGTACGCCAGAAACGAGTATCAGGATTGGATGCGGTGAAATCTCACTCTAAATTGATGGTACTCGGCAAACCTGGTTCCGGTAAAACTACTTTTTTGAAACACATCGCCATTCAATGCGATCGCGCAAAATTTGAAGCACACAAAATACCGATTTTTATCTCTCTGAAAAACTTTGCTGAAATCACTAATTTTGACTTATTAGAATATATCAGCGATGAATTTGCCAGTTGCGGAGTTGAGGCGCGATCGCAAACTGAATTCGCACTCAGTCAAGGCAGAGGTTTGATTCTATTGGACGGCTTAGATGAAGTGCCAGAATCAGATAGCGATGCAGTCGTCAGACAGATTCGTCAGTTTGTCCAGAAGTATTACAACAATCAGTTTATTATTACCTGTCGAATTGCCGCTTCTAAGTACAGATTTCACGAAGCAGGATTTACCTGTGTTGAGGTAGCCGATTTTAATAACAAGCAAATCGCTGCCTTTGCTTGCAATTGGTTTGTGGCTTTTTCCCAGAATATGGAGACCGGGAAAGCTTTAGCATCTCAATTTTGTGAGCAGCTAAAAATGAAGAAAAATCAGCAAATCCGAGAACTGGCAGTAACGCCTATCTTGTTGAATCTGACTTGTTTAGTATTCCAATCCAAAGCAGATTTTCCATCCAACCGAGCCAAGTTGTATGAGGAAGGACTGGAAATTATGCTCAGAAAATGGGATGAAAGCCGAGGCATTCAACGGGATGAAGTTTATCGTAATTTGAATTTTTGCCACAAGCAACATTTACTTGCTTTTGTGGCTGGTATTACTTTTGATAATGGCGATTATTTTTTTGAAAAAAACACAGTTCAGCAATTGATTGCCGACTATCTGGCTAACTTACCCGATGGCATAACTGACCCCGTCGTTCAGTTGGAGAGCCAGGGTGGATTTATTGTGATCGGATGATTATATAATGGAAGGGGCGATCGTCCCCTAGCGGATCCCGCTTGACCAT